>NZ_JALBGX010000021.1:0-82817 GCF_023006465.1 Rhizobium sp. PRIMUS64
CGACACGGGCGGGGCTTGACGCGCTCGGCGCCCCGGACTGGGTACCGGCAGCAAAGGCTTCGAACCTGGTGACGGCGGTGCCGGTGCCGGAGGCACTGGCGCCTGCCGCGCTGATCGCAGCCGCCGGGCAGTTGGGAGTCGAGCTTACCGAAGGCGTCGGAACTGGGCCGGCCCGTCTCTTGCGGCTGAACCACACTGGTCCGCGCGCCGCATTCCAGACGGTGCTCTCGAACGTCGTGGCGTATGGCGCGGCCCTCAGGCAGACCGGCCATCCCTCGGATATATCAGCCGCTGCGGAGGCAATATCCGCAGCCTACAGCCGATGAAAGCCGTATTCGGCCCTTGATAATCATGGCTCATCAAGGCAGGAGAGTGGTATCGCGGAGACTTGGTGCAGATGACGAAATTGCTGGATGCGCAGGGCCTGGAGATTTCACATGAGGGGCATCGCACCCGCCTGAAATGGCACCGATTGCGCAAGCGGTTTGCCGATCCGTTGTTCTCAGCCGAAGTGATGGCGGAGGGATTTGCGTCAGGCGCCTCGATGGAGCTCGATCTGCGCGTGCGCGCCGATGGCGGTTTCGTCGTGCTGCACGACGAGGACCTCGAAGGTGAAACGACCGGGCATGGACCGATCACCGAAAAGAGCATCGGTGACCTCGGCGATATCAGAATGCAGGAGGGCGACCGGCCGCTGATCCTCAGTGAGGATCTCGCCGCCATGATGCAATCGACGAATCCGGCCGCGCTGCTGCAATTCGATATGAAGGACGACTACGAGGCGATCGGCGCCAGGGGCATTGAGCATCTTGCCGAGCATTTCCGCGATATCGCGGCCTCGGTGATCGTCAGCGGCGACAGTCTCGATCTCATCGTCGCGGTCAAGGAGAAGCTCCCGCATCTGCTGCGTGGGATCGACCCCACCGACAAGCTCTACGATATCAGCAAGGCTCGCGGCTGGAAGGCGGTCGAGGCGGAATTGCGCGCCGACCTGCTCGGCCCGACGGAACCGGACACGATCTATCTCAATTGGCGGCTGATCCTTAATGCCGCCAATGAAGGTCTCGACATGATCGCGCTCTGCCAGGAGCAAGGCAAACGCGTCGATGCCTGGACCTTCACCCTGAAGGATCCAGAGGCCGGCTTCAGTGAAGAGGAATGGCTGAGCTTTTCGGCGCTGATGGCCCTGAAGCCGGATCAGATCACCACCGACGAGGCGCCGGCGACCGAACGCGCCTGGGAACGCCGCATAGCGGATTAACCGGCGGGCGTCGGCGCATGGTGTCGAAAGATATGAGAGATTTTCGATAGCCTATTTCCGGGCTTGTCGCGTACTTTTTGCAATTTGCATCATTTTAAACTTCTGATGCTATCCATATCAGCAGACAAATGTTGGTGTTCGAGATGCAAGTTGTTGATACTGAAGCAGTTACTCAGCAGGCAAATCCCAACTTACAAGAAGCGTGGCATCTTGGATGTACAGGCCATTCGCTTGAGGCACTCGCACTGGCCGGCGAAATCCTTGCTGATGCCAAGGCGCGGGGCGACGATCGGCTCGCCGCGCAATGCGACACCGACATTGCCTGGTACTGTTTTCAAATCGGCAAGGCCGAACTTGGGCTGACGCATATCCGGCGGGCGGTAGACTTCTGGAAATTGAACGGGGAGCGCAAACAGGAAGCCTGCGCCCGGGCGTATTTCGGATGGCTGCTCTTGGAATTGGGCTTGCCGGAGGAAGCGATCGAAGAAGCGACCCGCGCCTTGGATCTGGCCGACAAGACAGCAGACCCGAAAGCGCAAAGCCTGGCGACCAACGTCGTTGGAATCATCTTCTGGTACAACAAGCAGCCCGACCGGGCCATCTTGATGAGCGAGAGGTCCGTCGAACTCGCCAGGTTGATTGGCGACAGAACCTATGAATGCTGGTGGCTGATGAATCTCGGCGGCGCTCATTCGGAAGGCGGATATATCGCGGAGGCGCTCGGTCGGCCGGAGGAAGGACACCAGATGCTGGTCAGAGCACTGGAACTGACCGAACAGGCGCTCGACATCGCAACCGAGATCGGCGACAGCTGGGCTGCTCGTATCTGCCTCGGCAACAAAGCCGAGTTCCACAGCCATCTGGGCGAGCATGACAAGGCGCTGCAATGCATGGAGCGCTACCGGCTGTTTCAAGAGAACAGCTATGTCCGGGACAGGCAGCAATATCTCTACACCCTGGGCCAGATCTACAACAATTCCGGAAAATTCACGGAAGCCCTGTCGCCGCTGCTCGAGGCGCTGGAGCTGATCGACGCCGGCGGCAGTTTCGATTCCTATGTTCAGATCTATCTTTATCTGTCGCAGGCCTATGAGGGGCTGGGGCAGTTCGATCAGGCGCTGGAGGCACATAAGAAATACCACCAGGCCTATTTGCGCAATAGCGCCGAGAGTACCCAGCGGCGCGCACGTCTCGCCGAAATCTACTATGAAACCAAACGGTTCAAGGAAGTTGCCGAAACGGAGTCGAAGCGCGCAGAAACGCTGGAGGCCTCCTATCAGAAATTGCAGGAGCAAACCGATATCCTTGCCAATGCCGTCTATCTGGACGCACTGACCGGGCTCTATAATCGCAAATATCTCGACAGCCGGTTTAAAGCGCTGACATCTGAGAAACGTCCATATTCGATCGCGATGCTGGATGTCGATCACTTCAAGTCGATCAACGATAACTTCTCTCACATGATCGGCGACCGGGTCCTGAGTGCCATTGGAACTATACTGCGCGGCCAGCTGCGCATTACCGATCAGGCAATTCGCTTTGGCGGCGAGGAATTCGTCGTCTTGCTCGCCGGCACTCCCCGAGGCGCTACCGATATCTGCGAGAAGTTGCGTTCGGCCATTGAGCGGTGGGACTGGTCCGAGGTCTGCAACGGGCTGCATGTGACGATCAGCATCGGTGTCGCCGGTAGTACTCTATCCACCAATTCTCCGAACGAGATTTTGGCGATCGCAGATCAGAATCTCTATGCGGCGAAAAAGAGCGGCCGCAATCGCGTTGTTGCGTAACGGGCGTTCCGTAACTTTCGGGCGAAGTTCGCAGTCTCACAAATCGGGCGGATCGCGTCTGTGGGAGAGGTGTATCTATAGCCCCTCGATGTCGAGAATGAACGCGAATTCGCCGGCAAGCCCCGGCGAGTAGGCGATGACGGGTCCGCCCTGTGCAAGCAGCCTATCGACCGGCGGCATCGCCACCACAGCGCCGGCCTCTTCGGCGATCAGCGCGCCGGCGAGCATGTCCCAGGCATTGAGGTGGCGTTCGTAATAGAGATCGGCAGCACCCTCGGCGACACGAACGAGGTCGATCGCGGCCGCGCCCATGCGGCGATAATCCATGCCGCGTTCGTGGAGCCGCCGCGAGAGCGCGAGATGGTCGTCGAAGCTCGTCTTGCGGGAATGGCCGAGAATGACAAGCGCATTGGCTGGATCGGCGGTCGCCGCCGCATGGACCGGAATCTCGTCCTTGAAGGCGCCACCGCCGCGGACGGCGTGAAAGACTTTGTCTCCGGCGGCGTCGTAGACCACGCCGACCTCCACCTTTCCGCCGACGACAAAGGCGATCGAGACACCCCAGTGCCGGAAGCCCCTGATATAGTTGGTCGTGCCGTCGATCGGATCGACGACCCAGGTGCCGTCCTTACCCGATCGTCCGCCGCTCTCTTCACCCATGAAACTATCACCCGGAAAGCGCGAGAGCAGCCCGTTGTGGATCGCCTGCTCGGCCCTCCTGTCGGCGATGGTGACGAAATCCTGCAATCCCTTGTTCTCGACGGCGAGGGTTCCGGGGTCAGAGTCGCGCCGAAACCGGGCCGTCTCCCGTCCGACCTCGAGGGCAACGGTGATGGCGACCTCCGCCCGTGCGCGGATGGCAGCGGCGTCGAATGCGGAATTCATCAGGCAGTCCTTCTTCTGATCAGTGTCACCGGCGTGAATTCGACTCGCGCCGTCAGGTCCGGCTCGGCCATCCGGCTCATCAGCAGGTCGACCGTCTTTTCGGCCTGGACGTCGCAGGGTTGGCGGATGGTCGTCAGATTGTAGGCGGTCCAGCTCGCCTGAGGAATGTCGTCATGGCCGATGATGCGCAGCGGCGGCGCATCATCACGGCCGCGGCCCTGCAAGACGCGGTCGATCACGCCGCAGGCCATGTAATCGTTGGCGCAGAACAGCCCGTCGATGCCGGATGCGGCAAGTTCGGCTGCCGCATCATAGCCGCTCCGGTAATCATTGATCCTGATCTGCAGGAACTGCGCCTCGACGCCGAGCTGCTTGCAGCGTGCGATGAAGGCCTCGCTGCGCCGCCGCGCCGTATAGGATATGGCGGGGGCGGCCATTACAGCGGGCTTTCGCACGCCGCTGTCGATCAGGTGGGTGGCGGCGAGATGGCCGGCCATGCGGTCGTCCGAGATGATGCGGTCGACGAAGGGGATGTCGTTGCCCTTGTTGATCAGCACGATCGGCACGCCTTCGGCCGCGCATTGCTCGCAGATCTCGGTCGGCGGGGCGTCCGAGGTGACGATGACGCCCGACACGGCGTAATGGAGCAGCTGGCCGATGACGGTCGAGGTGTCCGCCTCTTGCGAGGTCGGCAGCAGGATGGGACGGAAATTGCGGGCGATCAGCACTCTCGCCAGATTCTCGATCTGCAACGTGCGAAACGGATTGTCGAGGCCGGCGGCGACGACGCCGACGAGATCGGAGCGTTTGTTGGTCAGGCTTCGGGCAAGATAGTTGACCCGGTAGCCAAGTTCCTTGGCGGCCTGATAGACCTTCTCGCGCGTCTTCGGCGAGACGCTGGCATCCGGGGTGAAGGCGCGCGAGACGGCAGCGCGCGAGACGCCGGCCACACGCGCCACGTCGAAGGAGGTTGCCTTGCGTGGTCCCTTATCCCTGTCTGCCAACTGCATTTTCCTTAACCGCAGGCGGCCGCATCAGATCGGGCAGATCCGTGCAGATGCCGAGAACCGGAAGCTTCATGATGTCATCGAGAATGGCCCGCCGCTCCTCGTGCCAGAGCACGATCTCGCGGCCGGCCTCGAAAGCGCGGCGCATCAGCGCGTCGGTCACCAGATCCTGCGGACGCTCGCCTGCCCTCTCCCAGCAGAGGTGCAGGATATCGGCGCCGGCCTCGTCGCCGAGCGCATGCGGATCGTGGCCGACACGGATCAGCACCGAGAGCGGAAAATCGCAGGCGGCGTCGCTGAGTTCGCGCACCTGCGCCGTGTCGAAGGAGCCGAGGCAGGCGAAACGCTGGTTCATCTCGACAAGGTGCCGCCAGCAGCGCATGCCGGTTCCAGGCGCCTTCAGCTCGACATAGAGACCGGTCCCGGTCTCGCGGCCGAGTGCGGCGACCTGCGAAAAACTCGGCACGTCGACGCCGTCAAGTGCGCCAAGCTCCGCCGCCGTCATTTCGGAAATGCGGCGGTCGATGCCGAAGACACGCTCGAGATGGTCGTCATGCGAGACGACGACCACGCCGTCCTTGGTCAGTTGCGTGTCGAGCTCCCACATCTCAGCGCCGAGTTCGGCAGCGCGGCGGAAGGCGGCAAGGGTGTTCTCGCGTTCATGGCCGCTTGCGCCACGATGGCCGATGCAAAAGGGAAGCCGACCCTTGCCTGACGGCCAGCCGTAACGCTGGAAAAATGCTGAGAAATCTCGGGTCATCAGAGCCTCCTGCCATTTTCGTCGAAGACGAATATGCCGCGGCTGTCGATCGCCCACCGGACGTCGTCGCCGACGTGAACATCGCTGCGCACCGGCTGGATGGAGCGCAGCAGCGGTCCGCCGGCAAGAGCCACGTCGTAGAGGTTCTCGCGACCTTGCGTTTCGGCGAAGGTGATCTTGCCGGGCACGGTGATGTCGCCTGCCGGCGTAAAATGTTCCGGCCGGACACCGAGCATCAGCTTCGTGCCCTCGGCGGCTCCGACGGTATCGGGCAGCGGCACGCGGATCTCGCTTTGCGGGATTGTGAAGGCGCCATTGTCCACAACGCCGCGCAGGAAGGTGATCGGCGGATTACCAAGGAAGCCGGCAACGAAGGCGGTCTTCGGATCATTGTACATCTCGGCCGGCGTAGCGATCTGGACGATCTCGCCTTCCTTCATGATGGCGATGCGGTCACACATGCTCATCGCCTCCACCTGGTCATGGGTGACGAGAATGGCGGTGATGCCGGTCTCGCGCTGCAGGCGGCGGATTTCCGATCGCATTTCGAGGCGCAGCTTGGCGTCGAGATTGGCGAGCGGTTCATCGAGCAGCAGCACATCTGGCTTGCGGATCAGCGCGCGCGCCAGCGCCACGCGCTGCTGCTGGCCACCGGAAAGCTCGGCCGGCCTGCGGCCCATCAGGTTGCCGATCTGCACGAGGGCGGCGATACGGTCGACCTCCTTGCGGATCTCGGCGGCGGGCATGCCCTTCACCTTCAGCGGAAAACCGATGTTCTCGGTAACCGTCATGTGCGGATAGAGCGCATAGGACTGGAAAACGACGCCGACATTGCGAGCCTGGCTCGGCAGGTCGGTGACGTCGCGGTCGCCGAAGAGGATGCGTCCGCCGCTCGGCCGGTGGATGCCGCAGACGGAAAAGAGCGTCGTCGATTTGCCGCAACCGGAAGGGCCGAGCAGCGCCAGCATCTCGCCGCTGCCGACTTCGAGCCGCATGTTCTCGATGACCTTGGTGGAGCCGAAGCTCTTCGAAAAATTGTCGAGGAGGATGCGCATCAGCCTTTGCTCCCGCCGCCGTAGATGTTCATGAGATATTTGTTGAAGAGCGCATAAACGATCAGCACCGGAACGAGGTAGAAGACGCCGACCGCCTTGAACATGTTGAAATCATAGTTGTTGTCGTCGGCGAGGAAGGCCGCGAGATAGACCGAAAGCACCTGCACCTGATTACCAGGTGCCAGCACCTGCGGCAGGATGAACTCGCCCCAGCCGGAGAGGAAAGAGAACAGGCCGAGCGCCATGATGCCGGGCTTGACCTGCGGCAGCACGAGGCTGCGCCAGACCCGGAAGCGCGAGGCGCCGTCGACGACGCCGGCCATTTCGATTTCCCACGGCACGGTGTCGTAGAAGCCCTTCATCAGCCAGATGCCGAGCGGCAGGTCAATCGCCGCCTTCACCAGGATGACCCCGATCAGCGAATTGTAGAGACCGATCATCTGCAGCACGATGAAGATGGCGATGATCAGCGTCACCGACGGGAAGGCATGCAGCACCATGACGCCGGCAAGGAAGAAGCCGCGCGCCGGCACGTTCAGCCGCGATAGCACATAGCCCGCCATCGATGAGACGATGAGCACGAGGCTGGTGGTGCAGGCCGAAAAGAGCAATGTATTCAGCGTCACCTGCCAGATGTTTGCCTTGCCTTCCGTCGTCTGCCAGAGGAATCGCCAGTGACTAAGCGTCAAGCCGGAGGGCAGCAGAGCGTCCGCCTGCTTGACGGTCACCGTGTCTAGGAAGAGATAGACATACATCAGGAGCAGCGGCAGGCTGACGATGGTCAGCGCCGATATGACAGGCCAGCTGCGATAATTTGCCGAGGGCTGCGATCGTTCGGCCATGGTCAATCCTCGATCAAGGGCTTGGCGACAAGCGTGCCGTAGTTGAAGACGCGCAGATAAAGGAGCGACAGCATGACGCCGATGACGACGAGCACCAGCGCCATGGCGGCACCCAACCCGTATTCGAGATTGCCGGCATAGTTTCTGAGCGCAGTGTGATAGGCGGAGAGCGCCCAGACCTCGGTCGCGTTGCCCGGTCCGCCATTGGTGGCAAGCAGGATTTCATTGAAGGAGGCAAGGAGCGACAAGGTTTGGTAGCAGGTAACGAAGAGGATCGGCCAACGCATCTGCGGCAGGATGATGTAGCGGATCTGCTGCCAGCGCGAAGCGCCGTCGACCTCGCTCGCATAGAACTGGCTCTTCGGAATGGCCTTCATCGCCGAGGAGAAAACCAACATGCCCATCGAGGCGCCGATGAAGCCGTTGATCAGCACGACGAAGAACCATGCGTTATAGGCGTTGTCGAGAAGGTAGTTCTTCGGCGGATAGCCGAACTTGCCCATCAGGATCGAAATGAAGCCGGTATCCCAGGCAAGCCACTTCCATAGCATGACGTAGATGACGACGGGGGTAATGCGCGGCAGGAGCCAGATGCCGCGGAAGATCGAGGCTGGCGTCGGCGGCATGTAATGCGTCCAGATGGCAAGCAGCAGCGCATAGCCGACATTGAACAGCATCAGCACCAGCGCGACGTAGAGCACGGTATTCAAGAGCACGCGCGCCATGTCGGGTGAGGTGGTCATGCGCGAGAAATTGTCGGTCGTCCAAACCCAGCCGGTATAAGTGGCCTTGGCGACCGTTTCCTTCTGCTCAGGTGTCAGTTTGAAACCCAGACCATCCAGCGCCGAAAAGAGTTGTTCCTTGCTGTCGAAGCGGGTGTTGAGGACGGAGCGGTTGAACTGTTCGGAAATCTGCTTGACGTCGCGCGTCGAAGGCCGGTCGGCGAGATCCTTGAGCATGCGCTCGACGTCGCGGCGTGCCGTGAACACCTCACCTGCATGTTTGGCGCGCAATTCCCCAGCAATCCCCGGCGCAAGCCCGAGACCTTCAACGGCCTTGAGGCCCGCCTCGTCGATCGCGTAGCGCGGTTCGGCCATCTCGGCGGCAATGTCTGGTACCGCCGATTTCAGCGCGATCAGGGAATTCGGTGCGATCTGGTAGACACCGCCGGATATGCCGGTCGCCGTCGTCATGCTGGTCATCGAGAAGACCGCCGTCAGAACGACCGGCATCAGGAAGAAGAGGATGATCATGATCGCGGCAGGCGCGATCATCACCAGTCCGAGCGTTCTGGACGATTTCATGGAAGCCCCCTCGTCGCGGACCGACCGGGCGGCGCTGCCGCCGCCCGGAAGAGTGCTTCAATCTTAACGGATGACGATCTTGGCGCCGAGCGTGCTCTTCAGCTCGCTCTCTGCATCACTGACCGCGGCGTCTACGGTCTTGGCGCCGGTCCAGGATGCTTCGAGGTTCTTCCACATGATGTTCCAATATTTGCCGAAATCGGAATTGTTCGGCATGGCATTGGCATGCGGCAGCAGGCGCTCGGTGGCTTCGCGGGTCCAGCGGTCAGCCGAGTAGAAGTCGACCGTCGATTCCGACTTGGAGATGCCGAGATGGGCTGATTTGACCGCATGCAGCGCGTTGGTGCGCGGCTCGGAGGCGATCTTGACCAGCTGGGCGGCGATCTCGGTGTCTTCCTTGTCGTGGCCTGCGGTCAGAAGGTAGACGAGTGGATGGGTCAGCGTGTTGGCCTTACCGCCTTCGCCGGCGGGGATCAGCGTGAAGATCACGTTGCCGAAGAAGTCCTTCAGGCCTTCCTGGTTGACGAGGCGGGCATAGTGCCAAGTGCCACCATCCCAGATGCCGGCCTTGCCGGTGGCGACTTCCTTCCACCACTGGTCGCCCGGCATGCCGATGTGGTTCTTCTTGGTAACACCGGCCTTCACGGCATCGGCGAAGAACTGATAGGTGCGGGTCATCGCGGCCTTGTCGAAAACGAGCTTGCCGCCTTCTTCCATCGTGCCGCCGAAGCTGGTGTAGAACTGCCAGTAATCAGGGCCGTTGCTGGTGCGCGGATAAAATCCGTAGCCGGCCTGGACGAGGCCCTTGTCCTGCATCTTCTTGGCGTCTTCGAGCAGGTTCTTCATGGTGTACTTGCCGTCCTGGACGCTCTGCGGCAGCGCGTCCAGATCGGCATCGCTGTAACCGATCGCCTTCATGTAAGGCTTCCAGAAGAACATCGGGCGGGATTCAGCGTCCTGCGGGATACCATAGACGGTGCCGTTGTAGGACGCGATCTTCAACAGGTTTTCATAGATGTCGCTGAGCGGCCATGAATCGAGATCGACATAATCCTCGATCGGAACGATCAGTCCGGCCTGCGACCAGGGTGCGATGTCTTCATGGCCGCTGACGACGATATTCGGGGCGGTCTTGGCTTCGGCGGCAAGGGTCAGCGCCTGCTTGAAGTCCTCCCAGGCGGAATAGGGCTTCTTCTCGACGGTGATCTTCAGATCTTCGCCCTTGAGGGCGGCTTCACGCTGCAGCTGCTGGGCTGCGATCTCGATGGCGTCGAGGCGATAGACGTCGTTCGGGCCGGTGCCGCCGGCCCAGACGCTGATGTGAACGTCCTTGGCGAGTGCAATTGCAGAGGTCGACGCCAGGATGGCGGCTGCGACGGCAAAGGATTTCAGTGTCGGCAAAATGGTCATCTTCTTCGTCTCCCTAGAAGAGCAGTGTGAGGCCTCTTGACGGGTCAGCACTGCTGATGATGACCGCTCCGAAACCCCACGAAAACGTGGCGTATCCCGCTCTAGGGGTTGAACGTAACGGCCGAATGACAAAATTGAGCACGTGTGCAAAATTATTATGACGATGTCTGCACGACTTGCAAGCGGCGGTTTTCGACGGGCGTCTTTTACGCTTCAAATTGCGCTTTTCCTGGTCTAGCATTGCGCCATGAGCCTTGAATCTGTCCGCGCCTTTCTCAGTGCCCACGCACCCGATATCGAAATCATCGAAACCGCCGAGAGTTCCTCGACGGTGGCACTTGCCGCCGAAGCCCATGGCGTCGAGCCGGCCCAGATCGCCAAGACGATCTGCCTGCGTGTCGGCGAGCAGATGATGCTGGTCGTTGCCGGTGGCACGGCGCGGCTCGACAATCGCAAGTTCAAGGACACGTTCGGAGCCAAGGGGCGCATGCTCGATGCCGAAGAGGTCGTAGCGGTCACCAGCCATCCGGTCGGCGGCGTCTGCCCCTTCGGCCTGCCATCGCCGTTGCCCATCTATTGCGATATCTCATTGAAACGCTTCGATGAAGTCGTGCCGGCGGCCGGCTCGACGAACTCGGCCGTGCGCATCGAAACCGGACGGCTGGCTGAGCTGACTGGCGCCAGCTGGGTCGACGTCTGCCAGTAACGGAGCTGAAGAGCTTCACACGGAGGAAAGACTACCTATATTAGGTCTCAACATGCCGTGATTGCGCATGACAGGAGATCAGGAATGCCAAGTGCCGTTTCGCGTTTTGCCAAGATCGCGGCAATTGCCGCTCTGACGAGCGCTACCGTTTTTGCTTCCCTTGACGATGCCGAGGCGCGCCGCGCCGGAAGCGGCGGTTTCGGAAGCCGCGGCACGCGCACCTTCCAGGCACCGCCTGTCACCAGCACCGCGCCTGGAACCGCAGCACCGATCGAAAGGTCGATGACGCCACGTCCGCAGACCACCGCGCCTGCTACCGCGCAACAGCCCCTCGGCGCTCAGCGCCCCGGTTTCTTCGGCGGATTCGGCCGTTCGATGATCGGCGGCCTGATTGCCGGCGGCCTTCTCGGCATGCTGCTCGGTCACGGTTTCGGCGGCGGCTTCGGTTTTCTCGGCATGCTGCTGCAGATCGTCTTGATCGGCGGCGCCGTCATGCTCGCCATGCGTTATTTCGCCAACCGCCGCCAGCCTTCCTACGGCGTCGGCGGCCAGAGCCAGTCCTATAACATGTCGCCCACGAACAATTCGTCCTTCCAGATCCCGACGATCGGTTCGGGCGCCGGTTCCGGCCAGCCGTCGCGCGGCAATCGACCGAGCGACGAGATCGGGCTGGCGCAGGCCGATCTCGATCAGTTCGAGGAATTGCTGACCCAAGTGCAGACCGCTTACGGCGCCGAGGATTACGGCACCTTGCGCCGGCTGACGACGCCCGAGGCGATGTCCTATCTTGCCGAGGAACTCGGCGAAAATGCTACCAACGGCGTGCGCAACCGCGTCTCCGACGTCAAGCTGCTGCAGGGCGATATCGCCGAGGCCTGGCGCGAAGACGGCCAGGAATATGCGACGCTCGCCATGCGTTATTCCTCGATCGACGCCATGGTCGAACGCGACAGCGGCCGCGTGGTTTCCGGCGACGACCGCCACCCGAGCGAAAGCACGGAGGTTTGGACCTTCGTGCGCAGGTCTGGCGCCGATTGGAAGCTTGCGGCGATCCAGGGTGCCGAACAGCGCGCCGCCTAACGCGACGCGCCAAATCAGCATTTTGCTCTAAAGCGCGTCGCAATCTTTCAGATCCGCTCCTCGCGCTTTAGATTCTAATCTTCACGCATGTCGTTATCGCAAAACCGCCGCACACTTTTGCGCGACATGCTTTAATTCACCGCGACCGGTTTGGAACGCATGCGTGAGACTGTTTCGCGTTCCGCCCGCTTGCACCGCATCGGCGGCAGGCCGCGATCCATCAGGTCCATGTCTTCGAGCACCATGTCGCCCATCTTCTTGAAGGCGCTGTCGAGTGCTCCGGCCCGATGCGCCGAGCGGATGAAACCCTTCAGGCTTCGCACCGGATGATCGGGCGGCAGCGGCTCTTGCGGGTAGACGTCGCTCGCCGCGACGATGTGGCCCGAGGAAACGGCCGCCATCAGCGCATCGAAATCGACGACATCGGCGCGGCTGAGGAGGATGAAGGCCGCGCCTTTGCGCATGCTGGCAAAGGCCTCCGTGCTGAGAAATCCCTTGTTTTCGCTGGTGACGGCGGCGACGACGAAGACGAAATCGCTCTTCGTCAGGACGTCCTCCAGGCTCGCCGGCTCGACGCCGTTTTCCTCGAGGATCGAGCGCGGCAGCCAGGGATCGAACACTCTGATACGGGCCCTGAAGCCGGACAGTAACCGGCGCAGCGCCTTGCCAAGATCGCCGAAGCCAACGATGCCGATCTCGGAACCGGCGAGCAGCCGCGCACTCGAATTGCCCTCGCCGCCCCAGAGTTCGGTGCCCTGACGGAAGGCGACGTCCGCATCGACGATGCCGCGCGCCAAGGCCAGTGCGAAGCCGAGGCCGATTTCGGCGACCGGCTCGGCAAAGACCTGGCCTGTCGTCACGACATGGATGCCGCGCTGGAAGAGCACCTCATAGGGCATGTTGTTGAGAAGATTGCTTTCGACATTCAGGATCGAGCGCAAGGCCGGCATACGTCCCAGCGTGTCGGCCGAAAGCGGCGGCTGCCCGATGATGTAGCGCGCCTTGCCGAGGATCTCGTCGCCGAGACCGGCGATGTTCTCGGGATCGGCCTCGACGATCTCATATTTCGCATGCAGTTCGGCGCGCGCGCTGTCGCTGAAGATCAGATCGAGCGTGCGCGGCTCGGGCGCGCTGATCGCCAGCGCCCGTTTGGTATTCGTCATGGCGTCTCCTCCATCACGGCGGTCTGCGCCGTCTCTGCCGGACGATTGATAGCCTCTGTGGGGGACCGTTTCCAGTTCGATCTTGAGTCGCTGGGCGTTGGAAGGAGCTATCGAAAGCGGCATCTGCCTATCAGATAAGCACTTGAATTGGCTTGTATTTCATGGAGTTTTCGTTGACGGCGAGAATTCTTTGAACTAGCGTAATGCGCGCGACTTGGAACCATGCCGGTGTTCGGCCGCCGCAGGATATTCGAAAACTCACGAGGGAATCGAGCAATGAAATCAGCAATCAAGAGCGGCCTGCTTGCCTTGGCTGCCGCAGCGCTTCCAGCCGTCGCCTCCGCCCATCCCGCCATCGGCGAAGCTGCCGGCTTCAGCCATGGCTTTGCCCATCCGATGTCTGGCCTCGATCATGTCCTCGCCATGGTGATGGTCGGTGTTTTCGCATTTCAGCTCGGCGGCCGCGCCACCTGGCTCGTGCCGACGACCTTCGTTCTGGTTATGGCACTCGGTGGTGCTCTCGGCGTTGCCGGCATTGCTGTTCCCTTCGTTGAAACGGGCATCGCGCTTTCCGTCGTCGTCCTCGGCGCCGTCGTTGCGCTCAACGTCAAGGCGCCGCTGGCCGCAGCACTCGGCATCATCGGCCTCTTCGCCATCTTCCACGGTCATGCACATGGCGCCGAAATGCCGGAAAATGCCGCTGGTGTCGCCTATGCTGCCGGCTTCATGGCCGCGACGGCGCTGCTGCATGTCGCCGGTCTCGCCATTGGTTACATCATCGGCCGCGCCGGTGAACGCCAGGGCGTCTTCGTGACGCGCACGGCAGGTGGCATTGCCGCCATTGCCGGCGTCGGCATCCTGGCCGGCTTGATCTGAGCCTGACGGCATTAACTAGGCCGCGGCCTAGACATCGCGATCCGACAGAACGCCCGGCATGCGTAACGCACCGCCGGGCGTTTCTGTGTCATCGCTGCAAAGTGCTGTGGACTTGACCCAAGTCAAATCCAGCCACGTCGCACCCGGCTATATCTAGCCAACGATCGACGAAGGGATATCCAAATTGACGCAGGCCTGCCTTGCCGATTGCCGGCGAGACGCGAAAGTCAGTATAGTGATTTCAGAAATTTCTGAAATCACAGACGCAACGGAAATGACCATGAACCTTCCGCCTCTCGTCCAGTCCTTCGTTCTCCATTTCGGCGAAATGGGATCGCGCTGGGGAATCAACCGCACGGTCGGCCAGATCTATGCCCTGCTCTTCGTTTCGCCCGCGCCGGTCTGCGCGGAGGAGATCGCCGAGTCGCTCGGCATCTCGCGCTCCAATGTTTCGATGAGCCTGCGCGAACTGCAGGCCTGGAACCTCGTCATCCTGAAACACAGGCCGGACGATCGTCGCGATTTCTTCACCACGCCGGATGATGTCTGGCACATATTGAGGACGCTTGCCGAAGAGAGAAAGAAGCGTGAAGTCGATCCGACGCTGTCGGTTCTACGTGAGATCCTGATGCAACGGCCGGCCAGCGAAGCCGAGCGGCATGCGCAGCAACGCATGAGCGAGATGCACACGCTGATCGAGCAGCTGACGCATTGGTATGAGGACGTAAAACAACTTGAAACAGAAAGGCTTGCAACGCTACTCTCGCTGGGCGCGAAAGTGACCAAGCTTCTGGAGGCCAAGGACCGGGTCGTTTCGCTCGGCCGCAGCCGCCGGCCGAATCCTGCGAACAAGAGTTAGCGCCATGGGCACTGCTTTCTTCGACGCGAAGGACAGACAAGCGGCCGAGCCGTTGCCGGACGGCGATGCAGTCTCGCCCATCACCGGTCCAGATGATGCGAAAGGCGGGCTGCGCAGAGCGGCAATGCTGCAGGCGCTGGCCGCTGCCGTCTGGATCCCGCAGGCGGGGTTGTTGGCCGTCTCGGTTGGCCGCATCGCCGATGGCGGCGGATTGCATGACGTCCTCTGGCCAGCCCTCGGCATCCTTGTCCTCGGATTTGCAAGAAGCTGTCTCGACGCACCTGGCGGCCGCCTGGCCTTTCAAGCCGCCCGCGGCGAGCTCAGCCGCAGGCGGCAGATTGCCGCCGCGGCACTTTCCATGTCGTCGCCCATCGATCGCGGCCGGCCTGCCTCGGGCAAAGCCGCGAGCGTGCTTGGCGAACAGGCCGAACTGATCGTGCCCTATCTTGCCCGTTTCCAGCCGGCGCGCATGAAGGCGAGCCTTGTGCCGCTCGTCATCCTTGCCTTCATCCTTCCAGTCTCCTGGATCGCCGCGCTGGTTTTGCTGTTCGCCGCGCCGCTGATCCCCATTTTCATGGCGCTGATCGGCTGGCGTGCTCAGGCGGCCAGCGAAAAACAGCTCGTCGCCACCGGCGGCCTCAACGGCTTCTTGCTCGATCGACTGCGCGGACTGGCGACCATCCGTGCGCTCGACGCAGTCGATGCAACGGCACTGCGCCTGCGGTCGGAGGCGGAGTCGCTGCGTGTGCGCACCATGGCGGTGCTGAAGATCGCCTTTCTGTCCTCGGCGGTGCTCGAGCTTTTCGCCGCACTCGGCGTGGCGATGATTGCCGTATATGTCGGTTTCAGCCTGCTCGGCGAGATCCGCTTCGGCACTTGGGTGGGCCGGCTCGACCTGACCGAGGGACTGTTCATCCTGCTGCTGGCACCGGCCTTCTTCGAGCCCCTGCGCGAACTCTCGGCTGTCTGGCACGATCGGGCGGCCGGCGAAGCGGCGCTGAAAGCCCTGGACGCCCTCGCTGCCGGCGGCCTGTCCATCCAAGGAACAGCCGAAGTCGCGCCAGCAGCATCTGCCGTCGTCGAAGCGCCGGCCATCCGTCTTGAGAATGTTGATTTCCGTTACAACGCCGCCGAGCCGTTGATCCTTGACGGTTTCAACCTCGATATCGCGACCGGCGAACATCTGGCGCTTCTCGGCGCAAGCGGTTCCGGCAAGTCGACGCTTCTTTCGCTCATATCAGGGCTGACGCCCTGTACCGGCGGACGCATCGTCATCGGCGGCATGGAACTTGCGGATGACACCGCTGCCGCCTTGCGGGCCAGCATGGCATGGATCGGCCAGAGACCGCATATTTTCGCAGGCACCATCGCCGGCAATATCGCGCTCGGCAGGCCCGGTATCTCAAGCGGCGACGTGACGGATGCGCTCGGCGCCGCCAGGCTCGGAAAGGTCGCCGCCGCCTATGGCAACCGGCCGCTTGGCGAAGGCGGGATCGGGCTTTCCGGCGGCGAGGCGCTACGGCTTGCGATCGCGCGGGCCGCCTGCAACCCGCGTCTCCGGATCATCCTGGCCGACGAGCCGACGGCGCATCTCGACGCCGCCACAGCCGCCGAGGTTGCCGAGAGCCTGCTTTCGCTCTCCAGGGGCCGTACTTTGATCGTTGCGACTCACGATCCGCTGCTTGCCGCCCGCATGCATCGCGCCATGCGCGTCGATGCAGACATCGTCATGAGGGAGGCCGCCGAATGAGCGGATTTGCTGCAGACCTCAAGCCGATCCTGCGTCTGTTCCTTGCCGAGCGCCGGCGTGCGCTGCTGCTCGGCGCAGCCCTTTCGGCGGCGACGATGACAGCTGGCATCGCCCTGCTCGGCCTGTCCGGCTGGTTCATCACCGCCACCTCGCTCGCCGGCCTTTCGGCCGCTGTCGCCATCACCTTCGACGTCTTTGCGCCGTCAGCCGGCATCCGCCTTCTCGCCATTGTCCGCACAGTCGCACGCTACGGCGAAAGGCTTGCGACCCATGATGCAACGCTCGGCGTGCTCGCCGCCCTGCGCGAAAGGCTGTTTCGCGGCTTTGCCGAACCGAGTGCTGCCCGCGCGCTAGCACACCGTCCCGCACGGCTGCTCTTCCGTCTGACGGCCGATATCGATGCGCTCGATTCCCTCTACCTGCGCATCCTCGTGCCGGCTGCTGTCGCGATCGGTGCAGCACTGGCGGCAAGCCTCGTGCTGGGGCTGATCCATCCCTTGTTCGGCCTGTGCTTCGGCCTTTTTCTCGCCGGTGCCGGCCTTGGCCTGCCGTTGATTGCCGGCCGGGCGGCGCGCAAACATGCCCGCCAACGCGCCCATGGCATCGAGGCGCTGCGGTCTCGAACGATCGATCTTGTCGCTGGCCAGACCGATCTGCTGATGGCCGGCCGCCTTACGGCGCAGAGGAAGGCGATTACCGCGGCCGATCGTTACGCCGCTCGCGCCGACGACCGGTTGAACCGCGTCGAGACCCTCCTGACATTCGGCTTCGGCCTTGTCTCCACCGTGCTGCTCACAGCATCGCTGCTTGCCGTTGCGGTACTTGCGGAAACGAAGGTGATTACCGCTCCTGTCGCCGCACTCGGCCTGCTTGTCGCCTTTGCGGCAGTCGAACCCTTCGCTGCGCTGCGCCGCGGTGCCCTGGAACTCGGCAGGACGCTGCTTGCGGCAAGGCGTATCGCGCCGCGGCTTGCCGTCGCGGCGGCACCTGGAGCATTGGCGGCGCCGTTGCCGGGATGCGCTTTTTCGCTGGCGAACGTATCAGCCTTCCATGAAAACTCCGCCGTGCCGGCGCTCCAGGGCATCGAGCTCGCGCTTCAACAAGGCGAACACCTGGCCATCATCGGCAGCAGCGGCGCCGGCAAGTCGAGCCTGCTTGCCCTCCTTGCCGGCGAATTGCCGGCAAAGACGGGAAGTGTTGCCGTGATGGCGACGACCTTGCTGACGCAACGGACGGAGCTCTTCGAAGACAGCCTGCGCGGCAACCTCTGTCTCGCTAACCCCAATGCGAGTGAGGCCTGCCTTCGCGAAGCGCTCGCTGCTGCCGGCCTGCTTGCCGATATTGAGGCCATGCCGGGGGGGATCGATACGCCGCTCGGCGAAGGCGGGATCGGCCTTTCCGGTGGCCAGTGGCGCCGGCTGGCGCTTGCCCGGCTCTTCCTGCGCGACACGCCACTCTGGCTGCTCGATGAGCCGACGGAGGGCCTTGACGGCGTCACCGCCCGCGACGTGCTCCGCCGTCTCTCGGCAATGGCGGCGGGCCGCTCGCTGCTGATCGCCACGCATATCCGCCGCGAGGCTGCGATCGCAGACCGCATCGCGGTCATCGAAGGCGGTCGCATCACAGAAATTTCGCGCCGCGGAGAGGCGGCGTTCGAAAAGGCGCTCGACCGGCTTCGGCCGGACTGAGCAAGATTGCATGCCCTCACGCGCCGTCGGCGCTGAGGAACGCCCTGTACCGCGTGGGACCGTGGGAGAAAGACAATGGAACTAGATATCGTAGCACTTTCGCGCTTCCAATTTGCGCTGACGGCGCTTTACCACTTCCTGTTCGTGCCCTTGACGCTCGGCCTGTCCGTGCTCCTGGCGATCATGGAAACCGTCTATGTCATGACCGGCCGCCAGATCTGGCGACAGATGACGAAATTCTGGGGCACGTTGTTCGGCATCAATTTCGTGATCGGCGTCGCCACCGGCATCGTCATGGAGTTCCAGTTCGGCATGAACTGGAGCTATTACAGCTATTATGTCGGCGACATCTTCGGTGCGCCGCTGGCGATCGAAGGCCTAATGGCCTTCTTCCTCGAGGCGACCTTCGTCGGGCTGTTCTTCTTCGGCTGGGACAAACTGTCGAAGGTCGGCCATCTGGTCGCCACCTGGGCTGTGGCGCTCGGCTCGAACTTCTCGGCGCTGTGGATCCTGATTGCCAATGGCTGGATGCAGAACCCGGTGGGATCGGCGCTCAATCCGCAAACGATGCGCATGGAGATCACAAGCTTCTTCGATGTGGTCTTCAACCCGGTGGCCCAGGCGAAATTCGTCCATACGGTATCGGCAGGTTACGTCTGCGCTTCGATCTTCGTGCTCGGCGTCTCGGCCTGGTATATAATCAAGGGCCGGCATATCGAGCTTGCCAAGCGTTCGATGACGGTCGCCGCCTCCTTCGGCCTCGCTTCGGCGCTTTCGGTCGTCGTCCTTGGCGATGAGAGCGGTTATCTCGCGACCGAGAACCAGAAGATGAAGCTCGCGGCAATCGAGGGCATGTGGAAGACGGAACCGGCGCCGGCCGCCTTCACCGCCTTCGGCTTCCCCGACCAGGAAGCCCGCGAAACGCATTTTGCCGTGCACATTCCCTGGGTCATGGGCCTGATCGGCACGCGGTCGCTGACGACCGAAATCCCCGGCATCGACAAGCTCGAACAGCAGGCCGAAACCCGGATCCGGGACGGTATCAAGGCTTACGACGCGTTGATGCAGATCCGTTCGGCACCGGCACAGGACCAGGTTGCGCAGGAAGTGCGCGGCTCCTTCGAGGATCTCGGCCACGATCTTGGTTATGCTCTTCTACTGAAGCGCTACGTCGACGATCCGCGCCGGGCGACCGAGGAGCAGATCGTTCAGGCCGCGCGCGATACCATCCCGCACGTGCCGACGCTCTTCTGGTCCTTCCGCATCATGGTCGGCCTCGGTATCTTCTTCATCCTGCTGACCGCCACCTTCTTCTGGCTGTCAGCGCGCCGCCACCTCGACAAATATCCGTTGCTTCTGAAGATTGCCGTGCTGGCGATCCCCCTGCCCTGGGTTGCCATTGAACTCGGCTGGGTCGTCGCCGAATTCGGCCGCCAGCCCTGGGTGATCGAAGGCGTGTTGCCGACGGCCGCCGCCGTCTCCAGCCTTGGCGCCGACACCGTGCTTCTGACCATCATCGGTTTTGCGGCGCTCTACACGACGCTGATCGTCATCGAGATGGGCCTGATGATCAAGGCAATCAAGCAAGGACCGGAGCCGGACGACGAGCCGGAAGCGGTTCTGATTTCCGAAACCCTCATCCCCGCCGCGGAGTGACCTGCCATGATCCTTCACGAACTCATTGACTATGAAACCCTGCGTCTCATCTGGTGGCTGCTGCTCGGCGTGCTGCTGATCGCCTTTGCGACAACAGGCGGTTTCGATCTCGGCGTCGGCACCCTTCTGCCTTTCGTTGCCCGGACCGATACGGAACGGCGCGTGGCGATCAACACCATCGGCGCCACCTGGGAGGGCAATCAGGTCTGGCTGATCCTCGGCGGCGGCGCCATCTTTGCTGCCTGGCCGCCGCTTTATGCGGTGTCCTTCTCGGGCTTCTATCTGGCGATGTTCGCGATCCTCTTCGCGCTCATCCTGCGCCCAGTCGGCTTCAAATATCGTTCGAAGCGGGAAAGCGCCAGCTGGCGGAGCGGCTGGGACTGGGCGCTGTTCGTCGGCGGTTTCGTGCCGTCGCTGATCTTCGGCGTTGCCGTCGGCAACGTGCTACAGGGCGTGCCTTTTCGCTTTGCCGACGATATGCGGATCTTCTACGAGGGCTCGTTCTTCGCCCTGCTCAACCCCTATGCTCTGCTCTGCGGCCTGCTTTCGCTAGCCATGCTGACGATGCATGGTGCGGCCTGGCTGGTGTTGAAGTCGAGTGGCCCGGTCGCCGTGCGTGCCAGAACCTATGGCAGCATCGCCGCCCTTGCCGTTATCATGCTTTTCGCACTCGGCGGCCTCTTCCTGTGGATCGGCGTCGGTGGCTATCGCATCACCAGCGATATCAGCCCGATCGGTCCCTCCAATCCGCTGCTGAAGACCGTGGCGCTTGAGAAAGGCGCGTGGCTGACCAACTACGCCGCTCATTCCTGGATGATCATCGCGCCCGTCCTCGGCTTCGTCGGCGCGGCGCTGGCGTTCATCGCCATGCGGGCAAGGCGCGAGGTCATGACGCTGCTGTTCAGCAAGGTGGCGATCTTTGGCATCATCTCGACGGTCGGCTTGTCGATGTTCCCGTTCATCCTGCCCTCCTCGCTTGATCCGCGATCGAGCCTGACGGTCTGGGATGCGTCCTCCAGCCACATGACGCTGTTCATCATGCTGGTCGTGACGGTGATCTTCCTGCCGATCATCTTCGCCTACACAGCCTGGGTCTACAAGGTTCTGTGGGGCAAGGTCGATGAGAAGTCGATCACCGACAAGAACAGTCACGCTTACTAGAGCGATTCAGGAGAACCGCTCTAACCTTTTGTTTTTACGCAATTCCGGACGGAAAACCGCTTCGCACTTTTCCTGGAATTGCTCTGAGGGAGACCAAACGATGTGGTATTTTGCATGGATCCTCGGCCTGCCGCTGGCCGCGGCTTTCGCCGTCCTCAACGCCATGTGGTATGAGCTGATGGACGACGCGGCCAGGAAGAAAGCTTCCGAGCCGCGCAAGTAGAAAAGCAAAGGGCGCGGTTCAAACCGCGCCCTTGGCTGTTGCATCAGCCTTCCAGCCACTTCACCTGATCGGGCGTCAGCTTGATGTCGAGTGCCGAGAGACTGTCTTCCAATTCGGCGACGGTGCGCGGCCCGATCAGTGGAATGACCGGGAAAGGCTGGGCGATCACATAGGCAAGCGCGATGTGGATCGGATTGCGGCCGAGTTTGTTGGCAAGCTCGATGGCGCGGTCGCGACGTCCGAAGTTGCGCTCGGAATACCAGACCCGGACGATTTCCTCATCATCCCGCTTGTCGCGGCCGGCACGATCGGTAAAGAAGCCGCGACCCTGGCTCGACCAGGCGAAGTTCGGGATCTGCTTGTCGTTCAGCCACTTTTTCCAGTCGTCATCGGAAGCGGCAACGCAGCCGGCCCAGATCGGGTCGAGCATCTCGGCGAGCGAGAAGTTGTTGGACAGCGCTGCCGGCGCCGTCTTGCCGGTCTTTTCGGCATAGGCGATCGCTTCGTCGAAGCGCGCCCGCGTCCAGTTCGAACCACCGAATATGCCGCGGATGCGTCCGCGCTTGACCTCGGCATCCATGGCATCGACGAACTCGCCGACGGGCACGTCGGTGTTGTCGCGATGCATGAAATAGATGTCGACATAGTCGGTCTTCAGCCGGGAAAGCGACTGGTCGAGCTGCTTTGCGATTATATCGGGATAGCAGAGCGGCGAATGGGCGCCCTTGCCGATCAGCACGATCTCCTCGCGCGGCACCTTGCGGCTCGTGTGCCAGTCGCCGAAGATCGCTTCCGTCTTGCCACCGCCATAGACATAGGCCGTGTCAAAGGCATTGCCGCCGGCCTCGTAGAAGGCGTCGAGCGTCAGCGAGGCAGAGGCGAAGTTCGGAAAGAACTCGAAGCCGAGGGTCACGACCGAGGCCGGCTTGGAAATGCCGGGAATTTCACGCTGCGGAACGCTGTTGCCGCGCGCGATCGCGCCGCCGGCAATGTTTGCTGTGCGTTTGCTGGCTTTTTCCACGCCGTATTCGAGGCCGACCGAGGCACGCCACTGGTCGAGCACTCGCAGGTTTCCGATCGAATCTGCCCAGCTCATGCCTGGAGAGCTGAATTCGGTCTTGCCGGCGCGGATGGCATCGCCTGCCGCGTCCGCCTCAAAGGAATAGAGCCAGCGATCCTCCCTGAGTTCGACGGTTTCTCGGCTGCCGCCCTTGAAGATCTCGATCTTGCCGACGCCGCCCTTGTGGCCGGAGGCAAACCAGAAGTCCTGGACCTCGATCCGGCCCTCGGAGCCGATGATGCGCAACACATTGTCCTGCTGGGCCATGATCGAGCAGGAGACTTCGGCGATGATCTCGTTCGGGAACTTGAGCACGGCAGATGCCCATTCATCGACGCCGCTCTCTCCGAGATGGGCGACGCCCGAGACCTTCTCCGGTTCGAGGAAGGCCTTGCCCTCTGCGGCGCCGGCAATCAGTCTGGCCATCGAGACCGGATAACCGCCGACATCGAGAATGCCGCCGCCGGCGGTGTCATTGGCGAAAAGCCGGTGTTCCGGCTTGTAGCTGCCCATGTTGAAGCCGAAGCTCGAGCGGATGATGCGAACGGTGCCGATGACGCCGCTTTTGACGAGTTCGACCAGTTTCTCCGTCTGCGGATGCACGCGGTACATGAAGGCTTCCCCGGCAAAGACGCCGGCTTTTTTCGCCTCGTAATAAACCGCTTCGGCATCGTAGGCCGAGAGTGCGATCGGCTTTTCCACCAGGATGTGCTTGCCGGCACGTGCCGCCTTGATCGCCCATTCGGCGTGGCCGGTATGGGGCACGGAGATATAGACAGCATCAACCTCGGGGTCGGAAAGCAGCGCCTCGTAGCCATTGACGATGCGGGCGCCGGGGAAGTTTTCGGCAAGGCCTGGCTTTGCCGGATTGCGGGTAGCGATCGCCACCAGCTTCCCCGTGCGAGAATGGGCGACGCCATCGGCAAAGGTGCGGGCGATGGTGCCGGGGCCGATGATGCCCCACCGGATCGGTTGATCTGAAGTCATGGAAAATCCTCTTTCGTCTTTCTGTCCTGGGATTTGGTTCAGCGAAGCCGTTTACCGGCGCCGTCGAAAAGGAATGTGCGATTGGCGGGAAGGCCGACTGTCAGCGTCTCGCGGTTGCCGGCGACGCGCGATTCCGGCCGCTCGAAGATCAGTTGCTCGGGACCTATGGTGGCGTAGATGTAGCTGGTATTGCCGAGGTGTTCGGCGACGTCGATGGTGACGGTGATGTCGGCATCGCCCATCCCCGCATCGACGAAATGTTCGGGACGGATCCCGAGCGTCACCTTTGCGCCGGCTTCGATCGGAACGGCGACAGGCAGCGGCAGGCGCGTATTGGCGTCGCTTTCCAGGGCAATCACCACCCGACCCGGCTGCGTGTCAACCACCACGGCCTTCAGGAAATTCATCTTCGGCGAACCGACGAAACCGGCGACGAACTGGTTTGCGGGGTCGTCGTAAAGGTCGAGCGGCGCGCCGATCTGTTCGATATTGCCGGCGCGCAGCACGACGATCCTGTCGGCGAGTGTCATCGCTTCCGTCTGGTCGTGGGTGACGTAGATCATCGTCGTGCCGAGCTGCTTGTGCAGTCTTGATATTTCGACGCGCATCTGCACGCGCAGTTCCGCATCGAGGTTCGACAAAGGTTCGTCGAACAGGAAGACTTGGGGTTCGCGGACGATGGCTCGGCCAATTGCGACGCGCTGGCGCTGGCCGCCGGAAAGCTGCTTCGGTCGCCGCTTCATCAACTCGGTGATCTGCAGGATCTCGGCGACATGGCGCACGCGCCGCTCGGTATCGGCCTTCGGATTGCCGTTCATGCGCAGGCCGAAGCTCAAATTTTCCTCGACGGTCAGGTGCGGATAGAGCGCATAGGACTGGAAGACCATGGCGATGCCGCGATCAGCCGGCTCGACGTCGTTGACCACCCTGCCGCCGATCTGAAGTTCGCCTGATGTAATGTCCTCGAGGCCGGCGATCATCCTGAGCAGCGTGGACTTGCCGCAGCCGGAGGGGCCGACGAAGACAACGAATTCGCCGTCCTTCACCTCCAGATTGGCGCCGTGGATGATCTCAAAGCCGCCGAAGCGCTTGACGATATTGCTGAGTGAAAGCTCTGCCATGCGGCCTCCCTATTGTTCGATTATTTGATTGCGCCGGCCGCGATGCCGGCGATGAAATGGCGCTGGAGAGCCACGAAGACGACAAGGATCGGCGCCGTCAGCAGCACCGCGCCGGCCATGATGCCGCCCCATGACACCTTGGTGAGGCCGATCAGCGTTCCCAGTGCCACCGGCGCCGTCATCATTCCCGGTTTGGAATTGATCAGCAGCGGCCAGAGATAGTTGTTCCACGAGGCGAGGAACAGGATGATCGCCAGTGCCGCCATGGTCGGACGCGCCAGCGGCAGGGCGATGCGCAGGAAGATCTGCCATTCCTTGACGCCCTCGACCCGGGCGGCATCAAAGAGCTCGCCTGGCATCATCGAGAAGGATTGCCGCATGAACAGCACCCCGAGCGAATTGAACAGCGGTGGCACGATCAGCGCCACCCAGGTGTTTGCCAGCTTGAATTCGCGTGCCACCATGATGAATTGCGGGATCACCACCACCGAAAACGGCAGCGTGATCGTACCGAGGATGATGGCGATGACGATGGAGCGGCCGACGAAACGGTACCGCGCCAGCGCCCAGCCCGCCATCGAGGTCAGCAGTACCGACAGGACCGTATAGATGAGCGCGACGCCGACGGAGATCACCATGGCGCCGATGAAATCGGTATCGGCCTGCAGGTTCTTGAAATTCTCGACGAAGTTGGTCGATGGCCAGAGCACGATGTCAGGGCTGAAGATGCCGTTGTCGGGCATCGTCGAGAAGACGAACATCATCCAGAGCGGAAACAGCCAGATTATCGCAAGCGGCGCCAGTGCGGCATGCAGCGCGATCTGACGCAGCAGAAGGGATTGCGATTTGGATCTCATTTCGGATCCCTCCCGACCCAGAGATTGAGAAGCGAGATCGCCACGGCAAGGGCAGCCATCGTATAGGCGATCGCCGAGGCATAGCCGAAGTTCAGCGAGGTGAAGCCCTGGCGATAAAGTAGCAGGCCAAGCGTCTCGGTGCCGCCGCCAGGACCGCCGCGATTGGTGATCAGGAAGGGCTCGGTGAAGAGCTGCATGGTGCCGATCACCGAAAGAACCACGCAGAAGAGGATGATCGGTTTCAGAAGCGGCAGGGTGATATGAAAGAATTGCTGTACCTTGCTCACCCGGTCGAGTGTCGCTGCCTCGTAGACATCGTCGGGAATCGACTGCAGACCGGCGAGGATGATGATGGCGTTGTAGCCCGCCCAGCGCCATGTGACGGCGAGAATGATCAGCGCCATGGCGGCATTCGCATTGTCGAACCAGGAGACCGGGCTCAGACCGACGGCCGAGATCAGCTTGTTGATGATACCGAAATCGAGGCTGAACATCAGCCGGAAGACGGCAGCATAGGCGACCTCGCCGACGACGACAGGCGCAAAGAAGGCGAAGCGGAAGAGCGGCCGCGCTTTCAGCAGCGGCGAATTGAGCATTACCGCCATGACCGTCGCGAGTGCGATCATCACCGGTACCTGAATCAGCAGGATGATCAGCGTATTGTAAAGAGCATTGTAAAAGGCCGGGTCATAGAAGAGCCGGCCCCAATTGGCCTGGAAACTGAATTTCCACGGATTGATTCGGGTGTTCTGAAACGAAATCAGGAACGAATTGATGATCGGCCAGACCCAGAAGGTGGCAAAGACCAGCAGATAGGGGGCGAGGAACGCATAGGCGCTCCGGGTTCTGAACGGCATCAAGCCTCCTCCTCACGAACGAATGACCGGCCGCTTTGCAAACCGGGGGAAAGCCGGGCGCCTGAAGCGCCCGGCATCGTCATTCATTGCGCGATAGGGAGGCCGGTCGCCGAAGCAATCTGCTTGGCGGCGTCGTCGAGAGCCGCCTTCGCATCGGGATAGCCGCCAGCGAAGAACTTCGTCTGCGTTGCCTTGAAGATGGCTTCCGCATCGCTCTGGAAGGCGGTGCCGCGGCTCGGTACGATCTTCGGCAGTGTCGCCAGAATATCCGCCCAGACCTTCTGGCCGCCCCAATAGGGCTGCGGCTCATTGACGAAGGGATCCTTCTCAGCCGAAAGCAGCGACGGGACCAGACCGAACTCCTTCAGCATGGTGATCTGACCCTCATCCGTGCCGAGGGCGTAATTGACGAACTTCCAGGCGGCTTCCTTATTCGCGGATGTCGCCGAAATGGCGAGCGACGAACCGCCGAGATTGGCCGCATGCGGGCCATCGGCGGTCAGGCTCGGCATTCTGTAGACGCCCCACTTGCCCTTGAGATCGGGAGAGGTCGAGCGCACGGTGCCCTCATACCAGCCGCCATATAGCTGGCTTGCGGCCTTGCCGGCGGTATTGGCCTGGATCTTTTCGTCCCAGTTGGCCGACGTCAGCGTCCCGGCATCCTTCATCTCCTTCACCTTTTGCAGCGAGGCGACGCAGGCCGGCTGGTTGATGGTGATGTTCTGACCGTCGGTCGAATAATAGCCGCAGCCCTGTTCGTTGGCGATCATGCGAAACCATTCGCTGTCGCCGTTGAAGTCGGCCTGCGCCATGACGACGCCGGGATTGGCGGCGGAAATCTTTTTGCCGGCAGCGATGAAATCGTCCCAGGTGCTGATCGTGCTCGGATCGACGCCGGCCTTTTCGTACAGATCGCGGCGGTAGAAGACGGCGACGGGACCGGAATCCCACGGCATGGCATAGGCGACATCGCCGACTTCAAGCTCGGTGCGCTTGAAATCAGGGAATTTCGCCTGGATATCGGCCGTATAGCCGAGCTCCTTCAGATTGGCGAAGCAATCCGGGAAACGGCTCCAGAAGATTTCAGCCTCGAAATTCTCGATGCTGACGATGTCGGGCAAGCCGTCGCCACCGGCAGCGCAGGCAGCGAGCGTCTTGTCGAAGACCTGGCTGTTGCCGAGGTCCTCGACGGTGATCTTGATATCGGGAAACTGCTTGTTGAAGCCTGGAAGCGTGGACTTCAAGGCCGATGCAGCGACATTCCAGCTCCAGATGGTGAGATTGGCCGACTGCGCGAATGCGGAGCCGGAAGCAAGCACTGCGACAGCTGCGGTCGCAGCGAGAAGTTTGAAGCGCATTGAAAATCCTCCCTTTTCAATTGCCGATCTTTCACGAACGCGGTTAGACTATCTGTAAGGGAGCGGGTGTCTCCTAAAAAGGGAACATGAATTTGGCGGAAAGTAAGGTCGGCACACGTGCAATCTACCAGCCCGGCGCGAGCAGCATCGAGGGTTTGCCGACAGCGCTGCAGATGTTTCATGCCCATCCGCCTGTTATGGCCATGCCGCACTGGCACGCGCAGGTCGAGGTCAACTACGTGATGCGCGGCACCGTGCACTACCGGATGAGCGACCACGAATTCCGGCTGAACGCCGGCGAAATGTGCCTCTTTTGGGGTGGTCAGCCGCATCAGATGGACGAATCCTCGGATGATTCGCTCTATGCCGGCGCCCATCTGCCGCTCGTCTATTTCTTCCGGCTGCGCCTGCCGATCAGCGTTTCCAGCCGGCTGATGAAGGGCGAGACGCTGCTGACCTCGGCAACGGATGCCGCCGACAGGGAGAACTTCACCCGCTGGTTCCGCTATGCCAACTCAGGCGATCCCGCCAAGGCCCAGCACGCCGTCGACGAACTGCTGCTGCGCATCGAACGGATCGCGCTCGAACCCTATTCGATGACGTCGCAGGCGGCCATCAATCTCGACGGCGATCACCCGTATCCGCATTCCTCGCGCAGCGTCGCGCGCATGTGCGATTTCATCGCCGCCAATTTCCTGCACGATATCGATTCGGTCGATATCGCCCGCGCCGCCGACCTACATCCGAAATATGCGATGAACCTGTTCAAGCGATCGACCGGCATGACGCTCAGCAAATATGTGACGCTGCTGCGGCTGTCGCGCGCTCAGGCGATGCTGATGAGCGAGGGCGCCAACGTGCTGCAGGTGGCGATGGACAGCGGCTTCGGCTCGATCAGCGCCTTCAACAAATCCTTCCGCCATATCGCCGGCATGTCGCCCTCGGACTTCCGCCGTGACATCCGGCTGGTGACGACGGTCCCGGCCGGCGCTTTCCGGAACTAGCTCAGGGCAGCCGCACTTCGGCGTCTTGTGCGTTTCTGCCTGCGACTTGTTTTTCACTGGGCAAAAAAGAACCAACGCCTACGGTGGCGGCAGAATGTGCACATTTTATGTGCAAGTGCATGCACTATTGCATTTGCTGGGGAATTGATGCCAGCGCAACTCTCAATAAAATCAATGATTTATAATTTGGCACACACTTTGCTTCGATAGTTGCAGAGTTGGTGGCTAGGGTTCCGGCGTCGCAAGGCGTGGCTGGTCCGAGAGCTACCACCGGCAGGGGAGACATCCCGCCGGGTGCACGGCGGGACAAAAGCCCGGGAGACCTCGTAAGCCAAGGGATTGGCGGCACGATGGTCATTGCCGATCCCTTTTGAAGAAAAGCAAAAGGGGAATTTCAATGCAGACTTTTTCGAAGATTCTATCGATTACCGCGCTGACGGCGTCCCTGGCGCTGGGACTCGGCTCCATCGCGAAGGCCGAACAGAAGACCGACTTCAAGGTCGCCTGGTCGATCTATGTCGGCTGGATGCCCTGGGGTTATGCCGCCGATCACGGCATCGTCAAGAAATGGGCCGACAAATACGGCATCAAGATCGAGGTGACCCAGTTCAACGACTACGTCGAATCGATGAACCAGTATACCGCTGGCGCCTTCGACGCCGTGACGCTGACCAACATGGACGGCCTGTCGATCCCGGCTGCCGGCGGCGTCGATACCACAGCCGTCATCGTCGGCGACTTCTCGAACGGCAATGATGCCGTCATCCTCAAGGACAAAGCGAGCCTTGCCGACATCAAGGCACAGAACGTCAATCTCGTCGAATTTTCCGTCTCGCACTACCTGCTCGCCCGCGCGCTCGAAAGCATCAAACTAACCGAGCGCGACGTGAAAGTGGTCAACACCTCCGACGCCGATATGGTCGCCGCCTACAAGACGGCAGACGTGACCGCGGTCGTCACCTGGAACCCGCTGGTCTCGACCATCCTCGAGGATCCCACGGCCAAGAAGGTCTTCGACAGCTCGCAAGTGCCGGGCGAGATTATCGACCTGATGGTCGCCAATTCAGGCGTGCTGAAGGACAATCCGAATTTCGGCAAGGCGCTCGCCGGCATCTGGTATGAAACCGCAGCATTGCTGACTGCCGACAGTGCCGACGGCAAGGCTGCACGCGAGGCGATGGGCCAGGCATCGGGTACCGATCTCAAGGGCTTCGAATCCCAGCTTGCCGCCACCAAGCTGTTTGCCAAGCCGGCCGATGCCGTTGCCTTCACTGCCTCGGGCAGCCTGCCGAAGACAATGGATCTCGTCCGCAACTTCCTGTTCGAAAAAGGCCTGCTCGGCAATGGCGCGCCGTCGGCCGACGTCATCGGCATCGAAATGCCGGATGGCAAGATCCTCGGCGACAGCGGCAACGTCAAGCTGCGCTTCACCGAGACCTACATGAAGGCCGCCGCCGACGGTTCGCTCTGAGCGATGTAAAAGCCGCGGCGCGGCGTTGACCGCGCCGCCCGACCTTCATCAGCGGAGCTTTCCTCATGCGCTGGATCAACACAAGGCCGAGCCGGGGCGCGCAGCTTGCCTTGACGCTGCTGCCCTTCGTGCTGCTGATCGTTGCCTACACTTTCGGCTCGGTGGCACGATTGGCGGAAAATGCCAATGACAAGCTGCTGCCCGGTCTTGCCGGTTTTGCCGATGCGATCGATCGCCTGGCCTTCATCGCCGATCCGCGCACCGGCGAATACCTGCTCTGGTCCGATACCGGAGCGAGCCTGATCCGGCTGTTCGCCGGCCTCGGCATCTCGACCCTCACCGCGCTCATCATCGGCATGTTGATCGGCATGCTGCCATATCTCCGAGCCCTGCTCTCGCCCTTCGTCGCCGTCATCTCGATGGTGCCGCCGCTGGCGCTGCTGCCGATCCTGTTCATCGCCATGGGGCTTGGCGAAGCCTCGAAGATCGCGCTCATCGTCATCGGCGTTGCGCCGACGATGATCCGCGACCTGGCGCTGAAGGCGCTGGAGCTGCCGCGTGAGCAGATCGTCAAGGCTGAAACGCTCGGCGGCTCCTCCTGGCAGATCGGCCTTCGTGTCGTGCTGCCGCAGATCCTGCCGCGGCTGATCACCTGCCTCAGGCTTCAACTCGGTCCTGCCTGGCTGTTCCTGATCGCGGCCGAAGCGATCTCGTCGGATTCCGGCCTCGGCTACCGCATCTTCCTCGTCCGCCGCTATCTCTCGATGGACGTCATCTTCCCCTATGTCGTCTGGATCACGCTGCTCGCCGTGATCATGAATTATATCCTCGATCGCATCCGCATTGCCGTCTTCCCCTGGTCGGACCTGGAGAAGCAGGCATGAGCGAACTGGTGATCGAAAAGGTCTGGAAGGAATATGGCGACCAGATCGTCCTCGAAGATGTGTCGCTGACCGTCGCCTCGCGCGCCTTCGTCGCGCTCGTCGGACCGTCCGGCTGCGGCAAGTCGACGTTCCTGCGCATGCTGCTCGGCCAGGAGCGGCCAACAAGAGGGACCATCCTGCTGGACGGCGAAGCTCTGCCGCAGGAGCCAGGTCCGGATCGCGGCGTCGTCTTCCAGCGCTACTCCGTGTTCCCGCATCTGACCGTGCTCGGCAATGTGCTGCTTGGGCGCGAACTCTCAGGTTCTCGCTACAAAGCCAAGCTTTTCGGCGCTGCCCGTCGCAACGCCGTCGATGAAGCCCGGCGGCTGATTGCCGAAGTCGGTCTTTCCGGCGCCGAGGACAAATATCCGGCGCAACTGTCAGGCGGCATGCAGCAGCGCCTGGCACTGGCGCAGGCGCTGATCATGAAGCCGAAGGTGCTGCTGCTCGATGAGCCCTTCGGCGCGCTCGACCCTGGCATCCGCGCCGAAATCCACACATTGATGAAGCGGCTCTGGCACGAAACGCAGATGACCGTCGTCATGGTGACGCACGACATGCGCGAGGCCTTCACGCTGGCGACGCGCGTTGTCGCCTTCGAGCGTCGGCGTGACCGCCCGGAGGAAAAGGAGCGCTACGGCGCGACGATCACCAAGGACATTTCCATCTGGCCGCCCAGGCTTGCCGGCGCGCCCTCCGTCTTCAGCCCCGACCGGGACGGCCCGGTCATTTCTCTGGGCCTTCGCCGGGACGACCCGGCTTCCAGTCCGTCAGGAGAAAAGCCATGATGCATGTCAGACGTTCGCCCGAAGAGATCGCCGCCAACCGGCAGCGTTATGAGGAACATCAGAAGAAGGGGCTGGAATTTGCGCCGAAGGCCTTGCCGGCGCCGAGCCCCCTTCCCGCCGCCGCCATCGATGCGGCTGCGATCATCCATCAGGAAACCATCCCCGGCGGCTGGTACTGGTCGACCGCGCTGAAGCGCGGCGAGGCGCTCCGCATTGATCAGGGCGAAGGCGGATCGACTGTGGCGCTCGTCGCCTGGAACGCCGCTGACACGAGCGAACGGCTCAATCTCGTCGATACGGTCAAGGTGCAGTGGACGACCGCCCTCGGCAAGGGCCGCGTCATCTTCTCAGACATGGGCCGGGTGATGTTTTCGCTGATCGAGGATAGCTCCGGCGCCCACGACTGCCTGATGGGCGGCTCGACGTCAGCTTCGAATGCCGCAAAGTATCCGGGCGTCAAGACCCGCAATACCCGCGACAATCTCGTGCTCGTCGCCGGCAAGCTTGGTCTTGCCAGGCGCGACATTCCTGCGATCCTCAATCTCTTCGCCCCGGTCCGCGTCGACGATGACGGCGGCTTCCACTGGCGCGGCAAACTCTCCAACAGCGGCGATTATGCCGAGCTGCGCGCCGAAATGGACATGATCGTCGGCCTTTCCAATTGCCCGCATCCGCTCGATCCCGACCCGGTCTATGCACCGAAGCCGATCATCGTCACGCGCTTTCGCGCGCCCGCACCCGCAGTCGACGATCTCGCGCGCACGGCAACCGCCGAAGCCCTTCGCGGCTTCGAGAACAACGCCTCGATGCTGGCCTGAGGGAGGATTGTCATGACCGATTTCATCAAGACTTCAGCTTCGCGCAGCCTCGAAAACGCCGTGCAGGAACATTTCATCCCGGCCGAAGCGCCGTGGTCCGGCATCGTGCGCAAGGGTCAGACCATCCGCATCGAGGACAGCTACGGCCAACAGGCAATCGATACACTGTTTTATCGCGCCGATGACTTTGCCGAGCGTTATTCCAACCAGGATACGATGCGGGCGCAAGGTGGCGCCTATATCGGCACCGGCACGAAGATCATCTCGAACGAGGGCAACGTCATGCTGGTCATGACGGCCGATAGCTGCGGCCGGCACGATACATCAGCCGGCGCCTGCTCCTGCGAGAGCAACACGGTGCGCTTTGGCCACGGCACCAAATACCTGCATGCCTGCCGCGACAGTTTCGTGATCGAGGTGACCAAACACGGCATGAGCAAGCGCGACATCGTGCCGAACATCAATTTCTTCATGAACGTGCCGATCAAGCCGAACGGCGAGATGACCATCGTCGACGGCATTTCCGCGCCTGGCGACTATGTCGAACTGGTGGCGGAGATGGACGTGCTCTGCGTCATCTCCAATTGCCCGCAGATCAACAATCCCTGCAACGGTTTCGATCCGACGCCGATCCGGGTGCTGATCTGGGACGGCGAGGACTGATCGATGTTCACCAAGGTTCTTATCGCCAATCGCGGCGAAATCGCCGTCCGCGTCATCCGCACATTGAAGAGGATGGGCATTGCCTCAGTTGCCGTCTATTCCGATGCCGATCGATTCTCGAAGCCGGCGCTGACCGCTGATGAGGCCGTCCGCCTCGGCCCGGCGCCTGCTGCCGAAAGCTATCTTGACGTCGATGCCGTCATTGCCGCCTGCAAGGCGACGGGCGCTGAGGCCGTGCACCCAGGCTATGGCTTCCTCTCGGAGAATATCGGCTTTGCCGAGCGGCTCGCCGCTGAAGGCATCGTCTTCATCGGCCCGCGCCCAGAGCATCTGTCGGCCTTCGGTCTGAAGCATACGGCGCGCGAATTGGCGAAAGCGAGCGGCGTGCCGCTACTGCCCGGCACCGATCTCTTGCAGAGCGTCGATGAGGCGCTTTCGGCTGCCGAGACCGTCGGTTATCCCGTCATGCTGAAGAGCACGGCCGGCGGCGGCGGTATCGGCATGCAACTCTGCGCCGATGCCGCCGGCCTCAAGGCTTCCTTCGAAAGCGTGCAGCGGACCGCGCGCGCCAGCTTCGGCGATGCGCGCGTCTACATCGAGCATTTCGTTGCCGAAGCACGCCATGTCGAGGTGCAGATCTTCGGTGACGGCAAGGGCGGCGTGATCGCGCTCGGCGAACGCGACTGCTCGCTGCAGCGGCGGAACCAGAAGGTCGTCGAGGAGACGCCTGCGCCTGGCCTTACCGCGGAGACAAGGGCGCGGCTGCACAAAGCGGCGGTCGATTTGGGAAGCTCGGTCTCCTATGAATCGGCCGGCACTGTCGAGTTCATCTATGATCCCCAGCGCCAGGAATTCTATTTCCTCGAGGTCAATACCCGCCTCCAGGTCGAGCATCCCGTCACGGAAGCTGTCTTCGGCATCGACCTCGTCGAATGGATGATCCGACAGGCGGCCGGCGAGGATGTGCTCTCGGGTGCTGGGGGTCTGACGCCGAAGGGTGCGGCGATCGAGATGCGGATCTATGCCGAGATGCCGCATGCCGATTTCCGCCCGAGTGCCGGCCTTTTGACCGAAGTCATTTTTCCGGACAGTGCCCGCGTCGACGGCTGGATCGAGACGGGAACCGAGGTCACGCCCTTCTACGACCCGATGCTTGCCAAGCTGATCGTGGCGGCGGCAGACCGGCCGGCGGCGATCGAGAAGCTGAAGGCGGCACTCGCCGAAACATCGATATCGGGCATCGAGACCAATCTCGCTTACCTGAGGGCGATCGCCGCTTCCGAATTGCTTGCCAGCGCCAAAGTTAAGACGACGGCGCTACGCGACTTCGCCTTCGTTCCCGATGTCGTCGAGGTTCTCGCGCCCGGGGCGCAGTCAAGCATCCAGGAACTGCCGGGCCGGCTCGGCCTCTGGCATGTCGGCGTACCGCCGAGCGGGCCGATGGACGAGCGCTCCTTCCGCCATGCCAACCGGCTGGTCGGCAATGCCGATGTGACGGCTGCGCTGGAGTTGACCGTTTCCGGTCCGACATTGCGGTTTTATGCCGACCAGACGATCGCGCTCGCCGGCGCGCGGATGCCAATGACATGCGACGGCGTAAAATTGCCGCATGACGCCCCGGTGACAATCCGCGCCGGTCAGGTTCTGTCGATCGGTTCGATCGAAGGACCGGGACAACGCGCCTATCTCGCCGTCGCCGGCGGTTTTGCCGCTCCCGTTGTGCTCGGCTCGCGCGCGACCTTCGGCCTTGGCCAATTCGGCGGTAACGCCACCGGCACCCTGAAGACAGGGCACGTGCTGCATTTTGCCCGGCAGGTGCCGGCCGAACCGGTGAGACCGGCGACGCAGCCAGCCGCCTTGACGCGCGAGTGGGATGTCGGCGTCGTCTATGGCCCGCACGGGGCTCCCGATTTCTTTCAGGACAGCGATATCGAGACGCTGTTTTCGACGGCTTATGAGGTGCATTTCAACAGTGCCCGCACCGGGGTGCGCCTGATCGGCCCAGCCCCGCAATGGGCACGTAGCGACGGCGGTGAGGCGGGGCTGCACCCCTCCAACCTGCACGATAATGCCTATGCGATCGGGGCGATCGATTTCACCGGCGATATGCCGATCATTCTCGGGCCCGATGGTCCAAGCCTTGGCGGCTTCGTTTGCCCGGCGGTGATCGCCCGCGAAGAGCAGTGGAAGATGGGCCAGTTCAAGCCCGGCGACCGTATCCGTTTTCATGCGGTGGCGCGGCCGGAAGACCCGATCGCCGGCCCGGCGGAGCGGCGGCCCTCGGAAGAAACAGGTTCGCCGATCCTCGGCATCAACGAGGATGGGCCGGTTTCTGTCGTCTATCGCCGCCAGGGCGACGACAATCTGCTCGTCGAGTATGGGCCGATGACGCTCGACATCGCGCTCCGGCTGCGGGTGCATCTGCTGATGCAGGCGGTCGTCGAGGTCCGCCTACCCGGCGTCGTCGACCTCACCCCCGGTATCCGCTCGCTGCAGATCCATTATGACGGCACGCAGCTGACGCGCCGGCGCCTGCTCGGGCTGCTCTCCGAGATCGAGGCGACCCTTCCGGCAGCCCAGGACGTCACGGTGCCGAGCCGCATCGTGCATCTGCCGCTCTCCTGGAACGATCCGGATGCGGAACTTGCGATGCGCAAATATCAGGAGCTCGTGCGCCCGAACGCGCCCTGGTGCCCGTCGAACATCGAGTTCATCCGCCGCATCAACGGTCTTTCCGACGAACAGGCCGTCCGCGATATCGTCTTTGATGCCAGCTACCTGGTGCTCGGTCTCGGCGACGTCTATCTCGGTGCGCCGGTTGCGACCCCGACTGATCCACGCCACCGCCTCGTGACGACGAAGTATAATCCCGCCCGTACCTGGACGCCGGAAAATGCCGTCGGCATCGGCGGCGCCTATATGTGCATCTACGGCATGGAAGGACCGGGCGGCTACCAGCTCTTCGGCCGCACCATCCAGGTCTGGAACACATGGCGGGAGACGCCGGCCTTTGCCAGGGGCAAGCCCTGGCTGCTGAATTTCTTCGACCAGATCCGTTTCTTCCCGGTCAGCAATCAGGAATTGACGGAGGCGCGCGCCGCCTTCCCGCATGGGGGTTATCCGATCAGGATCGAGGAGACGGAATTCTCCTATGCCGCCTATGAGAGGGAATTGCAGGCTAACGCGGCGTCGATCGGCCGTTTCAAGGCAACGCAGCAGGCCGCCTTCGATGCCGAACGCCAGCGCTGGAAGGACGCCGGGCTCGACAGCTTCGTCACCGACGAAGGCACGGGCGAAAGCCCGGATGGGGATATTCCCGACGGCTGCTTCGGTGTTGCCAGCGCCGTGCCCGGCAATATCTGGAAATTGCTGGTCGAGCCGGGCGCCCCGGTTGCGGCTGGCGATACACTTGCCATCATCGAATCGATGAAGATGGAAATCAACGTCACCGCCCATGCGGCAGGCCGCGTCCGCGATCTGCGCGCCGGGCCGGGAAGAAACGTCAAAGCCGGCGATATCATCGTCGTTCTGGAGGAATGCTGACATGCTGCCGACCATCCTCGATCTCTCAAGCCTTCGCGCCGCCTATCAATCCGGTCTGACGCCGCTCGATGCCATCGAAGAGGTGATCTCCCGCCGCGCCGCCTCTAGAGATGCGGCAATCTTCATCACCCCGGTGCCGGATGAGGAGCTGCGCGCTGCCGCCAAAGCCTTGATGGCACGCGCGCCTGAGGCAAACAGCCTGCCGCTCTGGGGCGTTCCCTTTGCCGTGAAAGACAATATCGATGCCGCCGGCCTGCCGACAACTGCCGCCTGCCCGGCCTATGAATATCGGCCGGAGGCGGACTCCACCGTCGTTGCCCGGTTGAAGGCGGCCGGTGCCATCGTCATCGGCAAGACCAATCTCGACCAGTTCGCGACCGGCCTCAACGGCACGCGCTCGCCCTATGGCGCGCCGCGTTCGGTCTTCGATGCGGCCTATATCTCAGGCGGTTCGAGTTCCGGATCGGCGGTCACTGTGGCCTCCGGCCTTGCTGCCTTTGCGCTCGGCACGGATACGGCAGGCTCCGGCCGGGTGCCGGCTGCCTTCAACAATCTGGTCGGCATCAAGCCGACGCCGGGCCTCTTGCCGAATACCGGCGCTATACCGGCCTGCAAGAGCGTCGACTGCATCACCATCTTTGCTGCGACCGTCGGCGACGGTGTTGCGATCCGCAAGGTCGCCGAAGGCTTCGATGCCGCCGATGCTTTCTCGCGTCGCGCCAAGCCGGCGAACCTGCCTGTGTCGGGTTTGCGCATCGGCGTCCTGACCGACGCCGAGCGGGAGTTCTTCGGCGACAAGGAGGTGGAGGCGCTCTACGACCAGGCGATCGAGCGGGCCAGAGCGCTCGGCGCGACCATCGTGCCTTTCGATTACGCGCCATTCCGCGAGGCCGCCGCGCTTCTCTATGACGGGCCGTGGGTCGCCGAACGTCTGGCGGCGGTCGAGACCTTCCTCGCCACGAACGCGGCCGATTTCGACCCGACGGTGCGGGGGATTATCGAAGGCGCCAAGGGCAAGACCGCGGTCGAGGCTTTCAACGGCCGATACCGGCTGGAAGAATTGCGTCGCAAAACCGAGGCCGAATGGGAAAAGGCCGACGTGCTTCTGCTGCCGACCGCACCGACCACCTACACCGTTGCGGACATGCTGGCCAATCCCGTCGTGCTCAACGGCCGCCTCGGTCGCTACACCAATTTCGTCAACCTTCTCGATTGCGCGGCGATCGCCGTTCCGGCCGGCTTCGGCAAAGGTGGGCTGCCGGGCGGCGTTACCGTCATCGCACCTGCCTTCACCGACGACGCGCTGGCGCCGCTCGCCGATGCGCTGCACCGCGCAGCAAGCTCCGGCATGGGCATCGACCGGCAGGCTGCGATCCCCGAAGCAAGCCGTGTTGTGCCTGGCGATGACGGTTTCATTGAAATCGCGGTTGTCGGTGCGCATCTGACCGGCATGCCGCTCAATCACGAACTGGCAGGCGCCGGCGGGCGTCTGGTCAAGACCTGCCGCACATCAGGCGACTATCGCCTCTTCGTCTTGCCCAATACCACGCCAGCGAAACCAGGGCTGCTGCGCGAACCCGGCCATAAGGGTCAGGGGCTGGAGGTCGAGGTCTGGGCACTGCCGGCCGATGCTTTCGGCAGGTTCGTCCAGAAGATTCCGGCACCCCTCGGCATCGGTAAGCTGACGCTCGAAGACGGTTCCAGCGTCTCCGGCTTCGTCTGCGAAGCCCATGCGGTGAAAGGTGCCGAGGAAATCACCGCACTTGGCGGCTGGCGCAACTATATCAGCGCCAAGCTGGCGAGCTGAGGAGAGCCTTGCATGGCAGCAAAACTTGTCCGGCGCCTGATCGATCTGCTGCGGGACGGTCTGACCGCCCGCAGCGAAGCGATCGGCAGCACCTGTGTCAGCCCTGGCGGTTCTGAGAGCGTTCGGCAAGCTCGACAATGATGCCGTCGGGATCGCGAACGAAGGCGATCTTGTTCAGCATCTCGGAGTGGACGGCGAAGCGCGGCCGCTCCTTGATCTCGACGCCCGCCTGTTCAAGGCGGGTGAAGGCCTCGTCGACATTGTCGAAATGGAAGGTGAGGTGCCGGACGCCGGCCGTATCTTCAGGCACGTCGACCGCCCTCGACGCGCCGCCGGGCGGCGCAAAGACCTCCAGCATGCCGCCGCCTGCATCGAGGAATGCTACCTGCATGCCATTCGCCATCGTCTTACGCAGCACCAGGCTGAGGCCGAGCAGGCCACAGTAGAAATCGACGGTGCGGTCCATGTCGCTGACCGTCATGCCGACATGCTCGAAGGATTTCAGCATGGGAGAGCCCTTCCCGATTCAGACGGTGGCCGCAGCACGCCATTCCCCTGCCGGCAGCCAGGAGCGATAGAGCGGATGATCGGCGGCGATCGGCATCGGCGTCGGTTGTCCGGTGCGCTGCGAGAAATAGGCGGCCGTTACCAGTTCCAGCGAATTGCGGGCATCCTGCAATGTCACCGGTGGGTCGGAGTCCTCGACGATCGCCTTGTGGAAGAGCTCGAACTGACGGGTGTAGCCATCCTCGCCAGGCACATAGGCGGCGAGCACTTCGTCGATCCGCGCCTGATGTTCCTCTGTCCCGGCGACGAAAGTCCACGGATCACGGCCCATCGTATAGGGTTCGATGATGCTTTCGGCGACGAGGTCGTTGAAGCAGAAGCGCAACCGCGAGATCTCCTTGCGCGAACCCAGCGTCATCGACAGCGTCGCCAACGAGCCATTCTGCATCCTCACCGAAAGGGCTGCCGTATCCTCGACCTCGATCGGATTGACCAGCGTCGCCCCATAGGAAAACACCTCGGCGCAGGGGCCATGTACATAGTTCAGCATGTCATGAGCGTGGATGGCGTGGCCGAGAAGGCCGCCGCCCAGTTCGCTCGCCCATTTGCCGCGCCACGGCACGGCATAATAGTCCGGACCGCGCCACCAATGGGTTTCGATCGTTGTCAGGAACGGCTTGCCGGCCAGGCCGCGCTCGATCAGCAGCTTCAGCTTCTGCAGGCCGGAGCCGTAGCGATACTGGAAGATCGGCATCAGCTTCCTGCCGGGGTAACGATCGAGGATGCGCCCCATCTCGTCGACCTCGGCGATCGAGCCGAAGAGCGGCTTCTCGCAGATCACGTGCTTGCCGGATTCGATGCCCTTGCGGCAAAGTTCGAAATGCGAGCTCGGCGGCGTCGAAATGTCGATGATGTCGAGATCGTCACGGGCAAACAGCGCATCCGCATCCTGCGTGTATTCGCCAATGCCGTATTCCTCGCACAGCGCCTTGCCGCGTTCCTCGTCGAGCGAGCAGAGCACAGGAACCTCGAAAAGCTCCTTGTTCCAGCCGAAGCCGGCCAGATGCCGCGCAGCGATGCCTGCGCCGATGACGCCGACGCGCAATTTCCTGGTCATGATATCCTCCTCAGCGAGCGCCGATGCGCGCGGCTTTCGCCTGGGCTTCGAGCGAAAGACGGCAGACTTCGAAAACGTGATCCTGGGTCATCGCCGTCTGCGTGCGGTTGCCAACGTCGGCGGTGAACGCGTCGAAATAATCGAGCTTTTCGCCGCTGCAATCGATATGGGTCATTTCCTTGCCGTTGACCAGGAAGAGGTGATCCTTGCCCGGCCGGCCGGCAATATCGATATACTTGCGCAGCTCGATGTAGCCTTCGGTGCCGAGAATGGTCAGGCGCCCGTCACCCCAGGTCGGCAGCGCCTCCGGCGTGAACCAGTCGACACGGACATAACCCGCCGCCTTGTCGGAGCGCAGAAGGACCTCGCCGAAATCCTCGAAGGCGGGCTTGTCAGGCATGCCGAAATTGCCGATCGAGCTTGCGATAACCTCGCCTGTGGTCGAGCCGGTATAGAACAGGAACTGGTCGACCTGGTGTGAAGCTATATCGACGATGATGCCGCCGAAGGCCTCGGGATCGAAGAACCAGTCCGGCCGGGTCGGCAGTTGCAGCCGGTGGGGACCGACGCCGAGCGTCTGGATCACTTTGCCGATCGCGCCTTCGGCGACGAGCTTGCCGGCCTTGACGGCGGAGCGCACGCAGTGGCGCTCGGAAAAGCAGATCGAGAAGATCTTGCCGGTCTCGGCAACGGTGCGCCTGACGTCCTCGAGTTGGGCGAAGGTCGTCACGCCAGGCTTGTCAGTCATCACGTCTTTGCCCGATCTCATCGCGCGAATGGCAAGTCCGGCACGATCGCGGGGGATTGCGGAAATGCAGATGACGTCGATCGACGGATCGTCGAACAGCTTTTCCCGGTCAATCTGCGGCGCGTCAGGATAGGTCTTCTCAAAGGCCTCGCGCAGTGCCGGCACCGAGGTCTGCGGGCAATAGCCGACGAATTCGCCGCCCGAAGCAAGCAATCCCTTCACGTGATCAAACGTATGCCCATGGTCGATTCCGACGACGGCAAATCTCAACATCGCTGCAATATCCTCCTGGGATTTTCGTGTGGCCGGCTGACGCCAGCCTCCTCCATGTCGCGCAAAACAGATAACGAAAGCCGGCTCCTGTCAAGGCGAGATGGAGGGCGAAATCGTCACAGCCTGTATTTAAATATTTGAAATTTAACAGTTATTTTGTATCTAAATAGTTATTTTGTGGCTTTTTGCAATTGGATTCCCGAGGAAGCCCGCCGCTTGAGCCGATCAGACAAAGGTCTTTTTCCCCCGCGCATCTTGCCCCGCCTTCATGAATGTGATCGATTTTGGTCGTCGCCGGGTCGGAGGGCGGCAACACCCCGCAATTGTTAAAAGAGCTCTTCTCGCTCGCCTTGATGAAAGATCACCATGTCTCAAGCTCTTCTCGATGTCGCCGCTTCGGATGGTCTTTTTGTCGGTCGAATCTGGAATCCCGAAGTAGAGGGACCGAGCATTGTGACGTTACGCGAGGGCATGCTTCTCGACATCACGTCGCGCGAGGCGCCGACGCTGAGCGCCCTGCTCGAGCGGCAGGATGCCGCCGCCTTCGTCCGCGCAGCAAGTGGCAAGGCGGTTGGCTCGCTGGCGGACATCGCCGCCAACAGTACCGGAGCTCCGGATCAAACGCGCCCGTATCTCCTTGCGCCCGTCGACCTGCAGGCAGTCAAGGCCTGCGGCGTTACGTTTGCGCAGTCGATGATCGAACGCGTCATCGAGGAGAAGGCGGCCGGCAATCCGGAGCGTGCCGCCTCGATCCGCGAGCGAGTCAGCACGCTGATCGGCGGCAGCCTCACCAATCTCAAGGCCGGCTCGCCGGCGGCTGCCAAGGTCAAGCAGGCGCTGATCGACGAGGGCATGTGGTCGCAATATCTCGAGGTCGGTATCGGGCCGGATGCCGAAGTCTTCACCAAGTCGCCGGTGCTTTCCTCCGTCGGTTGGGGTGCGGATGTCGGCCTGCATCCGATCTCGACCTGGAACAACCCCGAGCCCGAAATCGTGCTGGCGGTCAACAGCCGCGGCGAGATCAAGGGGGCGGCCCTCGGCAACGACGTCAACCTGCGCGACGTCGAGGGCCGCTCGGCACTGCTGCTCGGCAAGGCCAAGGACAACAACGCCTCCTGCTCGATCGGTCCTTTCATCCGCCTGTTCGATGCCGGTTACAGCCTGGATGACGTACGCAAGGCCGAACTCGACCTGAAAGTCACCGGCCAGGACGGTTTCGTGCTGCACGGCAAGAGTTCGATGTCAAAGATCAGCCGCGACCCGACCGATCTCGTCAAGCAGACGGTCGGCGCCCATCATCAGTATCCCGATGGTTTCATGCTTTTCCTCGGCACGCTGTTTGCGCCGACGCAGGACCGCGACGCGCCAAAGCAAGGCTTCACCCACAAGATCGGCGATGTCGTCGAGATTTCCTCGGCGGGCCTCGGCGCGCTGGTCAACACCGTGCGCCTTTCCACCGAATGCCCGCCCTGGACCTTCGGTATTTCGGCGCTGATGAGCAATCTGGCGAAGCGCGGGCTTCTCTAACTTTTTTATTTTGCGAATTTCCAGGCGGAAAATCGCGTCGCACTTTTCCTGGAAATGCTTCAGCTACTGGTTTCTTCGCCTGCCCTGCAGCAGATCGAGGACGGAGTTTGCCGCCTCGAGAACATTTGTCCCCGGGCCGAACACGGCTGCAACGCCGTGTTCGTGCAGGAATTCATAGTCCTGACGCGGGATGACGCCGCCGCAGACGACGATGATATCGCCACCGCCCTGTTCCCTCAGCCTGTCGATGAGCTGCGGTAGCAGCGTCCTGTGACCGGCCGCCAGCGACGAGACGCCGACGACATTGACCTTTTCGCTGAGTGCGACGCTGGCAGCTTCCTCCGGTGTCTGGAAGAGGGGACCGGCGAGTACATCGAAGCCGATGTCGCCGAAAGCCGAGGCGATCACCTTGGCGCCTCGGTCGTGTCCGTCCTGACCGAGCTTGGCGACCATGATCTTCGGCCGGTGCCCCATGGCTTCCGTCACCTCCGTCATGCGAGTCTTGAGCACGGCGAGTTCCGGCTCATTTTCATAGGCCTCGCCATAGACGCCCTTGATGACTTCAGGGGTCGCGGCATGATCGCCGAAGGCAGCGCGCATGGCATCCGATATTTCGCCGACCGTGGCGCGGGCTCGGGCCGCCGCGATGGCGGCTTCCAGCAGGTTGCCCTTGCCGCTCTGTGCGATCTCTGCCAGGGCCGCCAGCGCCTCGCGCACGGCTCCGCCATCGCGGCGCCGCTTCGTTTCCTCAATACGTCTGATCTGCGCTTTGCGCACCGCGCTGTTGTCGATCTCCAGAATGTCGATCGGCTGCTCGGTGTCGAGCCGGTAGCGGTTGACGCCGACGATGACCTCGTCGCCCTTGTCGACGGCCGCCTGGCGGCGCGCGGCCGCTTCCTCGATCAGCCGTTTCGGCAGGCCTTCCGCTACGGCCTTGGTCATGCCGCCCAGTGCCTCGACTTCCTCCATCAAGGCCCAGGCCTTGTCGGCAAGCTCCTTCGTCAGGCTCTCGACGTAATAGGAGCCTGCCAGGGGATCGACCACCCTGGTGACGCCGGTTTCATGGCTCAGGATCAGCTGCGTATTGCGGGCAATGCGTGAGGAGAATTCCGTCGGCAGCGCGATCGCCTCGTCGAAGGAATTGGTGTGCAGCGACTGCGTACCGCCCAACACTGCCGACATCGCCTCGAAGGCAGTGCGTATGATGTTGTTGTAAGGGTCCTGCTCCTGCAAGGAGACGCCGGAGGTCTGGCAATGGGTGCGCAGCATCAGCGAGGACTGTTTCTTCGGATGAAACCCTTCCATGATCCGCGTCCAGAGCAGGCGGGCGGCGCGTAGCTTGGCGGCTTCCATGAAGAAGTTCATGCCGATGGCGAAGAAGAAGGACAGGCGGCCGGCGAACTCGTCGACGCTCAGGCCTTTGGCGATGGCGGCGCGGACATATTCGCGGCCGTCGGCCAGCGTGAAGGCCAATTCCTGCACCAGCGTCGCGCCGGCTTCCTGCATGTGGTAGCCGGAGATCGAGATGGAGTTGAACTTTGGCATCTCGCGGGCGGTATAGTCGATGATGTCGGCAACGATCCGCATCGAGGGTTCGGGCGGATAGATGTAGGTGTTGCGGACCATGAACTCCTTGAGGATGTCGTTCTGAATGGTCCCCGAGAGCTCGGCCCGTGGAACGCCCTGCTCCTCGCCGGCCACGATGAAGGAGGCAAGGATCGGGATGACGGCACCGTTCATGGTCATCGACACCGACATTTCGCCGAGCGGAATGCCGTCGAACAGGATCTTCATGTCCTCGACGCTGTCGATTGCCACACCCGCCTTGCCGACGTCACCCTCGACGCGCGGATGATCGCTGTCATAACCGCGGTGGGTGGCAAGATCGAAAGCGACCGACAGGCCCTTCTGGCCGGCTGCCAGATTGCGGCGATAGAAGGCATTCGATTCCTCTGCCGTCGAGAAGCCGGCATATTGGCGGATCGTCCAAGGCCGGCCGGCATACATCGTCGCCCGCGGGCCGCGGGTGAAGGGGGCAAAACCGGGAAGCGAACCAAGGTGCCCGGCGCCGTCGAGATCCTCGGCCGTATAGAGCGGCTTGACGGCAATGCCTTCCGGCGTCTGCCAGGTCAGCGTTTCGGGCGAGTTGCGCAGTTCCTTTTGCGCAAGCTCGGCCCAATCCGACAGCGTCTTCTTCGTCATGCGGTTCCTCCGGCTTTCTTCATCCCCACCCTACCATTTCACAGGCTCCTCGTGCGATAGAGCCCGAACAGGATGATTTTAGGCCGAGCCGGCCTAAAATCTGAATCCTGTTCTACATTATATAGTTAGAGCATGATGTCGTCCGAAAACCGCTCGCACTTTTCGCCATCATGCTCTTGGATAATTAATGCGGCAAATCCTTGATTTCTATTGCCGGCTATGGGACCCGCCTCATGAAGACCATGCAGATCTATGCCTTCGACATGAACTGCGTCGGGCACATCAATCACGGCCTGTGGACGCACCCGCGCGATCGCTCAGCGCATTATACCGATCTCGACTACTGGACCGAGCTTGCCAAAACCGCCGAACGCGGCAAGCTGGACGGCATCTTCCTGGCCGATATCGTCGGTGTCTATGACGTCTACAGGGGCAGTCCGGCGCCGGTGATCGAGACGGGCGCGCAGATCCCGGTCAACGATCCGGTAATCCCGATTTCGGCGATGGCCTATGTGACGAAACATCTGGGTTTCGGCGTCACCGTCAACACCACCTATGAGCCACCCTTCCTGCTGGCGCGGCGCATGTCGACGCTCGATCACCTGACCAAGGGACGGATCGGCTGGAACATCGTCACCGGCTATCTCGACAGTGCCGCCCGCAGCATGGGTTTCGACAAGCTGCCGGAACATGATGCGCGCTACGACGCCGCCGAAGAATATCTCGAAATTCTCTACAAGCTTTGGGAAGGGAGCTGGGACGACGATGCGGTACTGCGTGACAAGGCAGGCGGCACCTATGCCGATCCCTCTAAAGTGCGCACTGTTCGTCACGACGGCAAATATTACCGGATGGAAGGCATCCATCTTTCCGAGCCCTCGCCGCAGCGCACGCCCCTGCTCTTCCAGGCCGGCGCCTCTGCACGCGGGCAGAACTTTGCCGCCCGCCACGCCGAATGCGTCTTCATCGCCGGGCCCAATCCCAAGGCGGCCAGGCCGACCGTCGATGCGTTGCGGGCGAAGGCGGAGGAATTCGGCCGCGGCGCCGACGCATTGAAAATCCTGAGCCTGATCACTGTCGTCGTCGGGCGGACGGAGAAGGAAGCACGGGACAAGCTGGAGGAGTACCGCCGCCATGCGAGCGTTGAGGCCTCGCTTGCGCATTACTCCGCTTCCGTCGGCATCGATTTTTCGAAGTATGGATTGGACGACGTCATCGACCAGAGCTCGACTAACGCCAATCAATCCGCACTTGCGGCCATTACGAAACAGGCGGCGAAGCCGGTAACGTTGCGTGACATCATCGACCAGATGGTGCTCGGCAGCCGGATGAAGCCGATTGTGGGCTCACCCAACCAGATCGCCGATCATCTTACGACATGGATCGAAGAGGGTGGAATCGACGGCTTCAATCTGGCGCGGACAGTGGCGCCGGAAAGCCTGCGCGATTTCGTCGAGCTGGTCGTCCCGGTGCTGCAGGAGCGCGGTACCTTCAAGGCGGACTATGCTGCAGGACCCTTGCGGCAGAAGCTTTTCGGCGGCGGGAACGGCAGGTTGCCCGCCGCTCATCCCGCCGCCCAATTCCGGCGCTGATTTATCGGTGGTCCAGTCTGGCGACCAGCCGGTCGCCAAGCCACTGGATGCCGCAGACGAGCACGATGAGGACGGCCACCACAGCGATCATCACACTGGTTTCGAAACGCTGATAGCCATAGCGGATGGCGAGATCGCCGAGGCCACCGGCGCCAATCGCGCCCGCCATGGCCGAGGCGCCGATCAGGGTCACCAGAGTGACGGTGAAACCGGCGACGATGCCAGGCAGCGCTTCGGGCACCAGCACCTCACGGATGATCGTCCAGCGGTTGCCGCCCATGGCGCGCACGGCATCGATCAGCCCGCGGTCGACCTCGCGCAGGGACACTTCGGCGATGCGGGCATAATAGGGCGTTGCAGCGATGGCGAGCGGCACGATGGCCGCCCAGGTGCCGAGCGCGGTGCCGACGATCAGCCGCGTCAGCGGGATCAGCGCCACCAGCAGGATGATGAAGGGCACCGAACGGAAGCCGTTGATGACCCCGCCGAGCACGCGATTGATCCAGAGGTTTTCGGCGATGCCGCCGCGCGCCGTCGCGACCAATGCAAGGCCGAGCGGCAGGCCGGCGACGAGCGAGATCACTCCCGAGGCGACGGTCATCAGGATCGTCTCCCAAAGGGAGCGAACCAGCAGTTCAAGCATGATCGGTGTCATAACCAAGTACCTCCACCCGGGCGGACCGGGCCGTCAGGAATTGTTCGACCTTTCCGGCAAGCGCGGGGTCGCGCGCGGGAACGGCGATGAAGAACCGCGCCACCGGCTGGTTCTGGATGTGGTCGATGCCGCCATGGACGAGGCGGAAGGAATGCGGCAGTGCCGCCGAGAGTTCGGCAAACAGCGCGCCCTGCGCCTGCGGCCCGGCAAGATCGACGCTAAGGATCGCTTCGCTGCCCGCCGTCGCCGACAGCCGACCGGCGATATGCTCAGGAAGCTGCGGCCGGATGCCGCCGAGCAGACTCCCGGTGATATCAGCCTGCGGGTTGGCGAAGATTGACCAGACCTGTCCCTCCTCGACGATCCGCCCGGCATCGATGACCGCGACGCGATCGGCAATGCCGCGGACCACTTCCATCTCATGGGTGATCAGCAGAATGGTCAGCCCGAGCTTACGGTTGATGTCCTTGAGCAGCGCCAGGATCGACCGGGTCGTTTCCGGATCGAGCGCCGATGTCGCCTCGTCGGACAACAGCAGTGCCGGGCGTGCCGCGAGCGCCCGGGCGATGCCGACGCGTTGTTTCTGGCCACCGGACAGCGATGAGGGGTAGGCCTTCGCCTTGTCGGCAAGACCGACGAGCTTGAGCAGCTCATGCGCCCGTTTCAGGCGCTCACTCTTTGCAAGACCCTCGATCTTCAGCGGCAGCGCGACGTTTTCCTCGACGGTCTTGGCGGAAAGCAGATTGAAATGCTGGAAGATCATGCCGATACGGCGGCGCAGCGGCTGCAGGTCCTGTTCTGAAAGTCCGGTGATATCTCGCCCTTCGATGAGGATCTCGCCGCTATCGGCGCGCTCCAGGCCGTTCAAGCAGCGGATCAGCGTCGATTTGCCGGCGCCGCTGCGGCCGATGATGCCGAGGATTTCGCCTCTCTTCACCGTCAGCGAAATGCCGTCGAGTGCTGCAGTGGTTCCGAACCGCCGCTTCACGTCGGTAAGCCTCACCACTTCTTCGGTCGCCGTTTGCGGCTCTGCCTCGATCGCCGTGGTGGAAACAAAGGAATTCATGTGTTTTTCCTTACAAATGCTGAAGGCGGCCCGGGCAAAGAACGCCCGGACCGCCTCTCGGCAGGCCTTAACCCCAGCCCTGCTCCGGATCAATAGGCGCTGAGACCCGTCCCCTTGTAAACCTTGTCGAACTCGGTCTTGACGGTCTCGTTCTGATAAGAAGACACAAGCGTCTTGACCCAGTCGGCATCCTTGTTCTCGTCCTTGACGGCGATGAAGTTGCGGTATGGATTGTCGGCGATCGGCTCCTGGGCAATGCGTTCGGCCGGAGAAAGACCGCTTTTCAACGCCCAGTCGGTGTTGACGATACCGGCATCCAGATCGTCGATCGAGCGACCGACGATGCCGGCGTCGAGTTCCTTGATCTCGATCTTCTTCGGATTGTCGGTGACGTCGGCGACGGTCGCAAGAATACCGGTGTCGTCCTTGAGCTTGATCAGGCCTTCGTTCTGGAGAACGCGCAGCGCACGGCCTTCGTTCGAGGGATCGTTCGGCACGCCGATGACGGCACCTTCCGGGATCTCGGCGACGGACTTGTACTTCTTGGTGTAAAGGCCGATCGGCCAGACCCCGGTATAACCGACGCGAACGATGTGATAACCGTGCTGCTTGATCTGGTTGTCGAGATAGGGCTGGTGCTGGAAGGCGTTGGCGTCGAGTTCGCCGCGTTCCAGCGCTTCATTCGGCTGCGTATAGTCGTTGAAGGTGATGGTCTCGATCTTGAGACCCTTCTTCGCCGCCTCGCTCGCGACCACGCGCCAGATGTCCTCCTCCTCGCCGGCCATGATGCCGACCTTGATCGACTTGTCCTCGGCAAAGGAAGGAGCGGGCGCTGCAAAGGCAAAGAGTGCGGCAGCGGAAACGGCAAGAGCCGACCGGCGCGAAAGGTGGAAGCCGTGAAGATTTTTGTTCTTGATCATTTTATATCCCGTCTGACTGAATGAGGCCAACGCCCCGAGCAGGCCGATCATGGCAAATGCGCGTATCGGCGGCGAAGCACGAATGTCTGATGTGGAAGAAGGGCTGGAAAAACTCTTGCCCTGCCATCGATATCGGCAGGATAAATTTCCATCAAATTTGTGGACTATGACGACTTGAAAAGGACAGACTTAAAACGAAAACGGCGCCTCCATGGCGCCGTTTCAAGCCTATCCCGACATTCTTCATTCGGCAGCGATAAGCGCTTGATTCCGGCTGGGAAAGAAGGCCGTGAGCTCGCCGATGACCTCCCCGATCCGATTGGAAAGCGGGTCGGATGAGACACGGTAATTGGTGAAGTCACGGTCGGACGCGTAAACGGCGGTCGGCAGCGTGTGCGCCATGAAGAAACCGAAGAGCGGGCGAAGCTGGTGCTCGACCATCAGCGCGTGCCGGTCGCCGCCGCCGGTCGCGGTGATGATGATCGGCTTGGCGCGCAGCTCATGCGGGTCGATCAAGTCGATCAGATGCTTGAAGAGGCCGGGATAGCTGCCCTTGTAAGTTGGCGCTCCGATGACCAGCACGTCGGCATTGACGATATCGTCGATGACTTCCTTGGCGCGACTGTCGAGATCGTCACGGCGCAGCGCCTGGCCGAGCGAAGGGCCGACATCGGTCAGGTCGTAGATGGTGTTGTCGAAGCCGTATTTCTCGGCGGCGAGACCAGCAATGTTTTCAACAAGCGCAAAGGTCTTCGAGGGGCGGTTGAAACTACCCGCAAGGCCGACCAGTTTGGGAGCAGACATGCCATTTCCTTCCAATATCGTGCCGAAACCGACGTCATTATTGGACGAATATTATCTATAAAAATAGTGGATTAAAGGAATGGTGATCCCTCTTCCCCATATGAGGAGAAAAATACGTTCGGGCCTGTGGGCGATGGCGACGTGCGAAACTGCATGATGCATCGAGCCGGAGTGTCAGTGACATTCCGGCTCGATCGATTGTCCGTAAGCGGTATCGCCTCAGACTAGTTTCCGCTTGGGAATACGCGGCAGGAAGACTGTCAGGAGACCGAGCAGCGGCAGGTAGGAGCAGATGCGGTAGACGAAATCGATGCCGTGGGTATCGGCGAAATCGCCGAGCAGCGCAGCACCGAGCCCCCCTGCCCCAAATGCGAAGCCGAAGAAGACGCCGGCAATCAGCCCGACGCGCCCGGGCACCAGTTCCTGTGCGAAGACGACGATCGCCGAGAAGGCCGAAGCGAAGATCAGGCCGATGACGATGCTGAGCACGCCCGTCCAGAAAAGGTTCGCATAGGGAAGCAAGAGCGCGAAGGGAATGACACCAAGGATCGAGAACCAGATGACGAAACGCGCGCCGAAGCGATCGCCGATCGGCCCGCCGAGGAACGTGCCGACGGCGACCGAGCCGAGGAAGAGAAAGAGCATCAGCTGTGCCTGCTGCACGCTGAGCTCGAACTTGTCGATGACATAGAAGGTGAAGTAGCTCGACACGCTGGCCATGTAGACATTCTTCGTTGCCGTCAGCAGCACGAGAATCAGCAGCGCCCAGATGACCCGGTTCTGCGGCAGCGGCAGGGTCCGGCTTATTGCTGGCTTGCTGGCATTCTGGCGCCTGTGGCTCATGTACCAGTTGCCGACCCAGCTCAGCACGACCATGCCGACCATGGCGATGGCGGCGAACCAGGAGACGCTGTGCTGGCCGAGCGGCAGCACGATGAACGCGGCAAGCAGCGGACCGATCGCCTGGCCGGCATTGCCACCGACCTGGAAGAAGGATTGCGCGAAACCGTGGCGACCGCCGGAGGCAAGACGGGCCACGCGCGAAGATTCCGGGTGGAAGACTGCCGAGCCGAAGCCGATCAGGCTTGCGGCAACCAGCAGCAGTTCGAAGCTGCCGGCATTGCCGAGCAGGATGAGGCCGCAAAAGGTACTCGCCATACCGACCGGCAGCGAATAGGGCATCGGCCAGCGGTCGGTGACGATACCGACCAGCGGCTGCAGCAGCGAAGCCGTGACCTGGAAAGTCATGGTGAGGAGGCCGATCTGCACGAAATCGAGATCGTAGTTCGCCTTGAACAGCGGATAGAGCGAGGCGAGCAGTGACTGCATGATGTCGTTCAGCATGTGGCAGAAGCTGACCGCCATGAGGATGGACATCGTTGTTTTTTCGAAACGGGGCGCGCTCTCGGCAACGGTTGCCATCAATGCTTCTCCTGCACAGGCCCGGCCGGTGCCGTGCCACGTCGCTTTGTTCGATGGATTTTCGGGCGATCGGGGCTGGGAAGACTCTCGGGCGACGGTCGCTGAAGTGGATTTAGCGTAAGCCGGGACGCAATTACAGCCCAGTTCTATCCGTATTGGTACGGCTTTTGTTCGATTTTCTCTTCGGACAAGTGATTTCTGCCTAACTTAACGTCTTTCCAGGCGGGCTTTCATATCACAGTCGGTCGCGATCATCACATATCCAGTATGCTATGTGAAAACAACCATGGAAAAGCCATGCAGGGGATACTACAGCTTCCCCGATTGAAAAAGCGATCGAGGCTGAAAACACACGATGAATGTCAAGACAGCGAATGCGATAGACAGCTATGTCGGAGCGCGCATAAGAATGCGCCGGCAGTTGCTCGGGATGAGCCAGGAACGGCTTGCCGAGCAGATCGGCGTGACCTTTCAGCAGGTTCAGAAATACGAGAAGGGCATCAACCGCATCGGCGCGAGCCGTCTGCAGCGGATCGCCGATGTGCTCCACACGTCGGTGAGTTTCTTCTTCGAACAGGAGAACTCCGAGCCGTTGACGCTGCAAGGTCTGGATCTGTCGGCGAACAATGATCCGGTTGCCGAATTCCTGCGAACGAAAGAGGGATTGGCGCTCAATCGCGCCTTTCTGAAGATTGCCGACCGGAATATCCGCGAAACGGTCATCGCGCTGGTGAAGGCGATGGCGCAGGCGGAAAGTCGCGGCGTAACATTGGGAGCCTCCGTAGCGGATATCACTCTTCCGCTCGGAGAATAGCCAGGGATATCGGCAGGCAGTATCCGCATGAAGCTCAGGCTCGAGTCATTTGGTGAGTTGCGGCTGATCGATCTGGCCGGGCAATCTGTGGCGTTCCCCGAAAAGGGTCTGCTTACGATTTGCTATTTGCTGGATCGTTATCTGCAGGACAGAGCCAGGAGCGAATATCCGCGCTCGGCGTTGGCTCGGTTTCTGTGGGACAGCCATGACAATCCCGACATGATGGCCAACCTGCGCAAGAGCATATCACGCATTCAGGCGCGCCAGACCGAGCTCGGCACCGAACTTCTGGTCTTCACGGCGACCGGCGTACGGATCAAGCCGGATGCATTTGTTTGCGATCTTTCCGAGCTCGCCAACGCCGATAGCGGAGGCGCTCTTGAAAAGCTGCGGCGGCTGGTTGGCGTCCTGCGCCAGGACTTCCTGGCTGTGCTCGCCGACCAAAGCGTCGGCGGACGGTTATGAACTCTTCGAATTTCAGACCGGCCGGTTCTTGATTGGTTCGAATGGGGCCCGACCGCTTGTGGAATAATCGGCGAAATTATATTTCGATTCCGTTTGTCTTTGCCGGCGCATGGTCGGATGAGGTCCGCGTGCTTGGAAAAACATTCGACGAGTTCATTGAAGCCGTTGACGCGGGCGAAGGTTCATAGCGATCCGCTTTGCCTGCCGGCACCTCCTTCATGGATGATGTCATAGCCGACAGCCACTTCTCGGACTACTCGCGAAACCGAGACATTCGGTGGGTCAGCTGTTGGGCGGATATCGCGCCAAAGCGGGACCCGGCCCCCTGGCAAACAGACCTCCTTTTAGGACGACAGAGTCCGAGGGTCTGCGACAGGCGCCTCCAGGGAACCCCCAGCCGGTTCCAAAGGAAGACGCCTACGATTGAGTGGGTGACGCGACGTGGGAACAGCCGCACTCAATCGATCTGCAGCAGGGAAGGTTCGGGATACGAAAAAGCCTGCCGCGGGAGGAGGTGCGGCAGGCTCTTTGAAAACCGAACAGCGACTGGGAGGAGGAGTGCCGCTGTTCCGACAGACGTCCCTTGGGAGGAGGATTGGGCCATCTGAAAGTCGAAGCTTTGCGGGAGGAGGTGCATTGCTTCGATGGATCTCATCATACACCGACCATGGATGGTGCCAATGCATTATGCTGCACTGCAGCTATGCAAGAAATACAAGTCGCAAAGCTTACAATACGAATGAGGATGCAACCGACCTCAGCTACGGGATTCGACGCAAAAACGCCCGCGTCAGGAGCGGGCGTCAAGCAGTGTTAGAGACCAAGTGCTGTGCGGTTAGCGCGCGATCGACGCGCGGGCAACGCTGCGGATGTCGGCGCGGTCGATGCCGAGGTCCTGCAGCTCACGGCTGGACATGCGGCCGAGTTCGGTGACGGTCTGACGGAACTTGCGCCAGTTGTTGAAAGAGCGTGCTACGTTCATGATAATCCCCTTTCCTGAGGGCTGTCTGACGTCAGCAACCTTGCTTGGCTCCGGCGTCGTTTCGATGGTTGGAATATAGGCGGTTCAATCGGTTTAAAACAGCGACAATCTCTCACCTCAGCTATGCGACAAACGCATAGGCTGTTTCTTTTTTGCGCGAAATGCTCTCTTCTTTAAGCCGCGAAGGTGCAGGCCGTCGGATCGACGGCGTTCGTATCTCGCGTCACCCAGTGAATCCGATGCTGCGAACAATTATTGATGACACGTGTTGAGTTCCGAGCGCCCGAAGTATCCGACATATCCGGACGGAAGCGCTCAGCGGCATATCCCAACGCCACGGCGTGACGATATCGGGGCCTAAATTCTCCGAAGTGACAAGCAGGATCCCCGCCACGCTGAGCGTCTTGCTGAACAAATCGGTGGCCAAGGCTCTGCTGGTCTGCGGACCCTGATTTGTGGAAGCGACGTTTTCGTTCCAGTCGCGAATCTGCGAGCTTTTTGATGGGTGATTGCCTTGCCTGCGTGTCATTCAGGGGTCACGAAAGTTGGGAGCTCCCAACTTCTGGCTCGAGCGCCTTCGGTGAAACGATGCATCGCTGAAGGCCCCAAGTGAGGAATTCATCGGCGAGAAGGAACTATCGAAGGTGGCTGTTTCGGGCAAACGGACAATATTAGAATATTTTGTCTATGGATTTTATCAGTTATAGCGTTCCATAGCCCTGTCGATTTTAACAATGAGATTTTCGAACGCCCGGCGGATGCTTCGTTGGGCGCATGTGACTTGCCGTCTTCTTCCAAGATCAGCCAGGAGGTTTCCATGAGCAATGCAGTTCTCGTCAATCAGATCATCCCCGAGTCCGATGTCGTGCCGCTGACCGGCCGCGTCGGAGCCGAAATCAGGGGTATTCGCCTCGGCGGTGACCTTTCGGACGCAACGGTGGCGGCCATCAACCAGCTTCTCCTGAAACACAAGGTCATCTTCTTCCGCGATCAGGAACATCTTGACGATGCCCAACAGGAATCATTCGCACGCCGCCTGGGCAACCTTGTGCCTCATCCAACCCAGGGTCCGGTGACCGGCACGGCCTCCATCCTCAATCTCGATTCCAGCCGCGGCGGCGGCAGGGCGGACCAGTGGCACACCGATGTCACCTTCGTGGATGCCTATCCTAAATTCTCGGTTCTTCGCGGCGTCGTCATTCCGGCGGCTGGAGGTGATACGATCTGGTCCAACACCCATGCCGCATACGAAAGTCTGCCAACATCGCTCAAATTGCTAGCGGACAATTTATGGGCCATTCACAGCAATGCCTATGACTACGCAGCCGTGCGTCCTCGTGCTACCGCTGAAGAGAAGAAGCATTTCGAGGAAGTTTTCACCTCGACCATCTACGAGACCGAGCATCCAGTCGTGCGTGTCCACCCCGAAACCGGCGAAAGATCGCTGCTGCTCGGCAATTTCGTTCAGCGCCTGGTCGGCGTGTCGAAGAGCGACTCCGCGAAACTCTACGAGGTGTTCCAGTCCTACGTTACCGCCCCGGAAAATACCGTGCGCTGGCGCTGGAGAGCTGGGGATGTGGCGATCTGGGATAATCGCGCGACCCAGCACTATGCTGTCAACGACTACGGCGACCAGCACCGGGTCGTGCGCCGCGCCACCGTTGACGGCGACGTGCCCGTCAGCGTCGACGGCCGCCGCAGCATAACCCACGTCAAGGCCGCCAAGCCGAAAGCAAAGGCCGCGTGAGCGCAGCCGGACAGAGGACGCCCATGCGGCTTCATATCGCGCGGTGCTTGCCGCCGCGTGCGCCACCGACAGTCATGCAGGCATCGCGAACAGCCTGACGGCACCCCATTCCCGACCCGCTGCATCGCCCAGCGCGGCGATGCAGCTTTGGTCGGCTGTTGCCATCCATTCACAGGTTGGGACAATAACTCTCACACGTCGTCACAGGCTTTGACGACGTCTTGCGCTTTTAGCCACTTCACCAATCCAGCTGTTGAGCAACGACGCAGCCGCATGGCTTTGCTGGACGATCTGAGGCACCAGGTCGATATCCGGAAGGCTGCCGAGGCCAAGCGGTCCCATCGCGAACAGCCCATGCAAGGCGCTCGCCTTGGTCCGCCCGCATTCGTCTACCACGATGCCGATCTCGAGTTCGTCACGCGTTGCAAGACCCGCAACGATAAGCGAGCGGACAAGCGGGCTATCGGTCCCGGACGGCCGGAAGCGGCAGTCTATCGTCAGTTCCGCGGGAAGGACCTCGAGCCCGGTCAGTGCCGAAAACAGCACGCCGTTCGTGGCGATACAGTTCACTTTTCCCTTCCTGACGGCGATCGCGCCGCTGGCGATCGCATGATGCAGGCGCTGATAGTGTTCAGGCGGCAAGCGGTTACGATGGCTGTCGTAAATAGCTTTCACGTGGCGTTTGAACCGCGCCCGCTCTTCCGGCGTCAGTCCCGCCCAAAGGTCGCGCGCACGTGAACGAAAGCCGTTCATAATGCCTTGCCATCCCGAACCTTCCAGATCGGCTTTGCTGGCGGCCTCACGCAGGAAACGGAACGCGCCGCGGAGCGTCCCCGGCATGGGTTGGTCCGTGACAATAGCTCCGACGGCGGCTGGAGTATGTGACTGAGGCAGGAAGCCCGATTCCGAGATCAATGTGACATGGGAAATCTTCGAGTCCGCCAGCAATCCAAGCGCCCTGTCGACCGCGTGGATGCCGCCGCCGATCACGACGGCGCTTTGCGTTTCACCGGCAGGCGCCGCGTCAGAATTTTCCCGCATCCCGTAACCCGTCGCGAGAAACACCGCGTCAAAGCGGGTTCGCTGCTCCGCTCCAAGGAAAACGGAATATCCTCCGTCCAGATGCCTATCGATCGCCGTTACGGTATCCGAGCCAAATTGCACGATGACATCAGGCCGATCAGACAGGGCCTCGGCGAAGCGTTTGTACACATAGGTGCTGAAGATTTCTCCGGGCACAAAGGCGTGTTCGAGACCGGCAGGATCCGAGATCAGGCGATCGCGCCATGTGTCATCCGTTTCCAGCCACCGGCGAAAATCGCCCGGCAGTCCGGGATCAACGGAAAGGTCGCGAACGCGGCTGGTCAGCACCGTCGACGCGGGCTGACTTATGCCCTCGCCGATATCTATCTTTGCTCGCGGATCGAACATCACCAGATGGAAAGGCCGATCAACTCTTTTGAAAAGAGCGATTGCGGTCATGATCCCCGTGAAGCCTCGGCCGACAATCGCAATCCTTGCGAGATGGTCCGCATTCTGGCTCTCCGAATTCGAAGAACGTGACGAGAGAAGAGTCATTCATCGGCTCCTTCTGCGTTGGACCGGTCCGCCTACATCCGCCCGATCCGCCCAGTCGCATAATTCTCTACCAAAATAATAGAAAATGATATCCGGAACGCAAGCACTATTCGACTTGGAACGATGACTGCGTGGTTTTGGCGTCTGGCGGGCCTTGGCCTCCCTTCTGGCTGCCGGCTTTGTGCATTCCGGAGCACGGCTGACGGGCGATGCAGTGACTTGGAAATAATTTCCCGGTTCTTGCGAAAAAAGAGAGGAATTTTAGAGTGGCTGCAAAGATCCACGTAATTTTAGACCATCTATCGCGGGCGAGATTAACCTAACGTCTCCATGCCGGATGTCGCGTCATCCCGCATGCAGAAGGAAGCTAGCATGACGGTTCCACTGGTCAGCTTGAGCAATCTGTCGACGGAGCCATCCCCCTCGCCTCAGGTCGCCGCTATCTGGGAGGCTCTTTGCGCGGAGGCCGTCAATGCTTCGGCCAAGGATGCAGCACTCACGCGCGCCATGAATTCCGCAGTGCTTTATCATGCGAGTTTCGCCCAGGCGCTCGCTCAGCGGGTCGCAATCAAACTGGCCAATCACGACCTCGACCATGACGAGTTGCTGGCGGTGATTGCCCAGGCATTCGTCGGCAACCGCAATATTGTCGCCGATGCCGCCGCTGACCTGACCGCGATCAAGGAACGCGATCCATCGAACACGGAAATCCTGACGCCATTCCTGTATTTCAAAGGCTTTGTAGCTCTGCAGGGACAACGGGTCGCCCACTGGCTTTGGCATCATGACCGCCTCCATTTGGCGCGCCACATCCAGAGCCGAATTTCTGAAGTTTTCGGTGTGGACATTCACCCCGCCGCAAAGATGGGGAAGAGCATCATGCTCGATCACGGGAGCGGCCTGGTCATCGGCGAGACTGCGGTCGTCGAAGACGACGTCTCCATACTCCAGAATGTTACATTGGGAGGGACAGGCAAGGAAACCGGCGACCGGCACCCCAAGGTACGACGCGGCGCTCTTATCGGAGCGGGTGCCAAGATTCTCGGCGACATCGAAATTGGCGTTGGCGCCAAGGTGGGTGCAGGCAGCGTGGTCATAAATGCCGTTACAGCCTATACATCGGTCGCCGGCATTCCGGCGAGGCAGGTGGGCAAGCGCCACTTCAACCTCCCCGGAATCACGATGGACCAGACCTTGTCTGAACCGGAGTATACGATCTAAGGGCGAAGGGCGCAGTGCGTATCTCACTTGCTCCTGGGCGTCTCCATTTGCAACGCTGATGCTGCCCGATGGCAGTCAGCCATACACTTGTCGCAATGTAATATAAATCCAGTGCTTATTTTTCGGCCATTATGGTCGACGCAGCCTTCTCGGGGCTCGGATCGAAACCCAGAGTGAATTCGACCACCTTCGCTCCTCTAGCGATGATTTGCGGAAATCTTGCGAAGATGATCTCTTATCATCGCGCGAAACTCGCCAAATGTTCGAAACCCGATGTGCTGTGCAAGTCGGTGAACCGTGGTTTGAGAAACCTTACAATTGCGCGCAATCGCAGCGGCACTTTCGAATGCAATCATTTCCGGCTGCGCTAAGATCTGTCTAGCGACTTGTTCCAGACGATCGGGGAAGACGATCTGGCGCTTGGCGATCTGGTACTTCAGTTCCTCCAATGTTGTTGGAGGACAATGAATCCTGTCCTGCATCATGGCACTTCACCTCGCAAAGCCGCCCTACGGCAATGTACTGGCGACCCGGAAGCCTATTAAAAGGAAGCGTCACCTCCGGTAGCGGTGCGGCAATGTGACGACATTTCCGCATCGCATCGAAGCTTGTTATTCGACCTCAACTGGCCTGCCCTTCTGCCAGCTCACGGTAGCGGCCTCCGCCAGTTTCTGAGCCTGGAGTCCATCAAGCCCACCGGGCTTCGGCGAGCGGTCGCCGCTGTCGATCGCGTCGATGAAGGCATTGATCTCGTTGGCATAGGCCTGGGCGTAGCGTTCAAGGAAGAAATATTGGACGGGATCGCCGCTGACGCCGTTCACATTGGAAAGCTCGACGCTCGTTGCTTGAATATTCCTCGCCGCAAGCATGCCGGCGGACCCATGGACTTCGACGCGTTGGTCGTAGCCGTAAGTCGCCCGGCGTGAATTGGTGATAACGGCAATGCGCCCGGAAGCCGTCTGCATCTGCACGGCGGCAGTGTCCACATCGCCCTCGGCGCCGATCGCCTTGTCGACGAGTGAAGATCCAAGTGCATTCACGACGACGAATTCCTCCCCGATGAGGAAGCGGGCCATGTCAAAGTCATGGATCATCATGTCGCGGAACAGACCGCCGGAGGATTTAACGTAATCCGCCGGCGGCGGCGTGGGATCTCGGCTGGTGATCGTCACAATCTCGATTTCGCCGACATCGCCCCGGCGCAGGCGCGCTTCCACACTGGCGAAGTTCGGGTCAAACCGGCGATTGAAGCCGATCATCAAGGTCGACTTGTTCTTCTCGACGACGTCGAGGCAGGCATTGATGCGCTCGACCGACAGGGACACCGGCTTTTCGCAGAGGATTGCCTTGCCGGCCCTCGCGGCCGCCTCGATGAGATCGGCGTGGCTGGGTGTCGGCGTCGCAATCAGGATCGCGTCGACATTTGAGGACTTGATGACATCTTCCGCATCGGCAACCTCGGCGCCCGTCTGCGCGGCCAGCGCCTCAGCCGATGCTCTGAAGGCATCCGCCACATAGACGAGCTTGGCCTTGGGGTTCGCCGCAATGGTCGCGGCGTGCACCTTGCCTATTCGGCCAGCACCAATCACTCCAAATCTGATCATTGATATTTCTCCGTGATATGTAAGTTTTGACTATCGAAATCTTCAAACCGTGAAGGCGTCGCGGAAACGGGCAAGCGCCGTCTCATCATCGCCGGAGGCCCAGGCCTCCATGCCGATCGTGCCGCGATAACCCATAGCCTTGAGCGCACGAGCGATTGCCTTGTAGTTGATCTCTCCGGTGCCCGGCTCCATGCGGCCGGGAACATCCGCCACCTGTATTTCACCGATATAAGGCAGCGCGCGCCGGCACAGTTCGATCAGGTTTCCTTCGCCGATCTGGGCGTGATAGAGGTCGAGATTGAGCTTCAGCGACGGTCGGCTTACCGACGAAACGAGCGCAAGCGTATCTTCGGCCTTGGCAAACGGTGTCTTGGGGTGATCGACTGCTTCATTGAGGTTTTCGAGCACGAAGGTGACGCCCTCTTTCTCGCCGAGATCGGCGATGCGGTTAAGCGTCTCACGCGCCTTGAGCCACATGGCGCCCGTCACCTTCTCGGCCTTAACCACCGGCAGGCCCTGTCCGTCGAGACCGGTCCCATGCAGGTTGAGACGCGGGCAATTGAGCTCCCTAGCAATCGGGATCGATTGCTTCGCGGTTCGCAGCAATTCGTCCGCACCATCGTCATCCGCTAGCGTGCCGGTTACATAGCCCGTCATCGACGAGAAGACCGCTCCTGATCTTGCGAGGGCGGCGATGTCATGTTTCTTCCAATCCCAGATCTCGACGTGAAAGCCAAGTTCAGTGATACGCTTCAGCCTGTCGACGACAGGAAGCGACTTGAAGACCATCTCGGCGCAGACCGCGAGCGTGAAGGGGGATGAGGCATTCGACGAGCCGTCGTTCATGACCGTATTCCATGATTAATGATTGAGTGAAAAGCGACGACGAGTTTCAAAGCCGATCGGTCGCCGCCTCGAATCAAGCCGGCTAGATCGTACCGCCGAGCTCTTCGGACAATTGCTGCAGCTCTTTGCCGCCGGCCATGAGGTTCTGCAGCGCATCCATCGCGATATCCGCCTTGGCATAGGTGCCAAGCGTCTGGCCCCGATTGAGGATGGTGAAGCGGTCCGCCACCGCATAGGCATGGCGGACATTATGGGTGATGAAAATGACGCCCAATCCGCTCTGTCGAACTTGGTGGATGTATTTCAGCACCATCGAGGTTTGCGCCACGCCGAGCGCCGAAGTCGGCTCATCGAGAATGAGGATCTTGGCGCCGAAGTAGACCGCACGCGCAATCGCAACGCATTGGCGTTCGCCGCCAGACAGAGTGCCCACTGCCTGATTGGGATCGCGGATATCGATGCCGATCTTACGCATCTCTTCCCGCGTTACATCGTTGCAATGCGTAAGGTCGAGGTGACGGAAAGGGAAGAAGCCCTTGCGAGGCTCCCGCCCCATGAAGAAATTACGGGTGATCGACATCAGCGGGATCATGGCAAGGTCCTGATACACGGTCGCAATCCCTGCATCGAGCGCATCGCGCGGACTGCGGAAATTGACCGGCTTGCCTTCGACCAGGAAGGCACCGCCACTTGGGCGGACGACACCGGACAGCGTCTTGATCAAGGTGGACTTGCCAGCGCCATTGTCTCCGAGCAGACAAAGCACCTCTCCGGCCGACACTTGCATTGAGACACCGTTGAGAGCGATCACGGAGCCGTAGTGCTTGACGATATCAGTTACTTCGATAATCGGCGTTCGACTATTGACATCAGACATGATCAGCGCTCCCCGGTAACCTTGCGGCGGATGAAATTGTTGAAGAGGACAGCCAGCAGCAGCATCGAGCCGAGGAAGACCTGAAACCAGTCCGAGTCGAACTTGGTATAGGTCAGGCCAATGGAAACCGAGCCGAAGATGATCGCGCCGAAGAAAGCGCCGATCGCCGAACCATAGCCGCCTGTCAGCAGGCATCCGCCAATGACGGCGGCGATAATCGCCTCGAACTCTTTCTGAAAGCCGCGTCGGGCGTCGGTCGAGCCAGCATCGAGCACGGTAATGATGGCGACCAGTGCGGCCGCGCATGCCGTCAAGGCGAACAGGCCGGTCTTCACCCTATGGACAGGGACGCCTGAGTTTCTCGCTGCATTCGGATCGCCACCGGCTGCGAAGATCCAGTTGCCCATGCGGGTGCGCAGGAGCACCCAGGTTGCAGCCAGGGCAAGTGCGACGAACCACAAGACCGACACGGGGATACCTGTGACCTTCGGCATGCCGTTCGGAAATTTGTCGATCAGATCGTGATCTGCGAGCCAGAGGAATACGCTCTTCAGCGCATCGCCGGAAAAGAGCCCGAGCAGCGGACTGTCCTTCACACGGTCGCCGATGCCGCGAAGCTGTGTCGAGCCGCCGGTCGCCCATTTCAGGCCGACGAGCGTGAGGCCACGGAGAATGAAGAGGAATGCCAGGGTCACGATGAACGACGGAAGGCGCGTGTGAATGACGATCTGCCCATTGATCGCCCCCATGAACGCGGCGAAGAGCATCGTCATGACGATGGCAACCGAAAGCGGCTGGCCGAAAGTCGTGAGGATGACGCCGAAGATCAATCCCGCAAAGGCCACCATCGAGCCGATCGAAAGATCGAACTCGCCGCCTATCATCAGAAGCGCTGCTGCAATGGCAAGGATTCCTAATTGCGACGCCGGCGCCATGATGGTCATCAGGCCGGAAAGCGAGAACATGGTACGGTCAGCGGTGAGAAAGAAAAAGACGATGACGAGAACAAGGCCCGCCACGGCACCAAGCTCAGGCCGCCGCATCATATGCGTCAGAACACTTACTTGTTTGACGCGCTCATCGGCCTTCGGCGCAGCCGCCGTTCTCTGCTCAAGCGAAGCCATAACTCCTCCCACGGATCATAATTTAGGGTAGCGTTGGCGCTGTTCGGCAGCGCGGTCAGTCAGCCAAACCTCCTCCCCCATCAAGGGGAGGAGATTCTGGGAGAATGCCTTTCGGCAATTCCAGTCAGCGAATGCCCTTGGCGGAAAGGTCCACGACTTGGGCGGCCTTTTCCTTGGTGATAAGGTTCGGGCCGGATGGAACATTACCCCCGGGGATAAGCCCGTATTTGGCATAGTTGGCCAAGAATACGACCGGCAGATAGCCCTGCAGGAACTGCTGCTGATCGATCGCGAAGGCTGCCTTACCGTCGGCCACGGCCTTCAGGAAATCAGCTGAAAGATCGAATGTCGCCACCTTGATCTTGCCGGTCATTCCGACATCCTCGACGGCCGCGAGCGAAGGCTCGCCGGCCGTGCCGGCACCAAGCGCCATGACAGTATCGACACCCGTATTGGAACTCAGCGCCGCCTTGACCTTCGCACGGACATCAGCCGGATCGTTGCTGACCGGTAGAACCGTGACCTTGCCGCCGAAGCCGTCGGCAAAGCCCTTGCAGCGCAGATCGAGCGAAACATTGCCGACCTCCTGGTTCACGCACAGGCCTTCCTTGCCGCCCAGCTCATGCAGTTTCCCACCGGCGGCTTTGCCGGCGGTATATTCGTCCTGGCCGACATGCAGCAGCGCTCCCAGCTCCTTTGAAACGTCGGAACCGGAATTGATGGAAATAACCGGGATACCGGCGGCGACGGCCTTCTTGATGGATGGACCGAGTGCCGAGGCGTCTGGAATGGAGACGATGAGCCCGTCGGGCTTCTGATTGACGGCAGCATCGATGAGCTGCCCCATCGACACCATGTCGAAAGTTTCCGGAGCGCGATAATCGACGCTAATACCCATGTCCTTCGCCGCTGCGTTGACCCCGTTCTTGACGACGGACCAGAAAGGATCATTGGCCTGGCCGTGGGTGACGGCGACGATGCGAATGTCAGCGGCATTGGCGATTGCCGAAGAGCACATGAGCGAACCAGCAACGGCCGCGCTCGCGAGAAGCGATTTCAAACCGAATTTCATTTTACCCTCCCAAAAACAGTCCGCAATACGCGAACTCTCCCAATGCTACCGGTTGCAACTCCACTTGCACCCGGTAGCAAGCTCGATAAAACTACTTTATTGTCGACAAAAATCAAGCATCCATTCCATTTTTATTTTTTTGTGGAATATTCATTCCAATCAGGAGGAGACGGCCATGCGCAAACGGGCGACGGCGAAAGAGGTGGCGGAAGCCGCCGGCGTGTCGAAATGGACCGTCATTCGTGCGTTCACGCCCGGTGCGTCGATTACGGACGCAAGCAGACAAAAAGTGCTTCAGGCGGCCGAGGTTCTGAACTATTCGCCTAACCTGCTTGCCCGCAGTCTTGCGACGAACACCACCCACCAGGTGGCCGTCTTCGTCGACGACTTCGCCAATCCGCACAAGCTTCCGGTTCTGGAGATGTTGACCGAGCGCCTGCAGGCGGAGGGTCTGTTGACCGTATTGATCAACATCAACCGCCATTTCGATCACGTTCACGCGTTGATCAACGCCGACCAACGACAATTCGATGCCGTTATCCTATTCGGGACCGCTTTTCGCGAGGAAACACTGGGTGATCGACGGCTCGGCCCAGGTTTCCCGCCGATGTTCGTTCTTGCGAGAGACAGCCAAATCCCCGGCGTTCCCGCGATTGCCTGCGATGCAGAACTCGCTCTCAGCGAGATCGTCGATTACCTCTTCGACAAGGGCTATCGCCGTCCCGGCTTTATGACGGGGGCGAGAACCCTGTCGACGGCGCTGGGCAGGCGCCATCACTATGCAAATTTCTGGCGACGGAAAGGTGTCGAAGGCGTCACAGAATTGGCCGCGGAAAGATACAGCGCTCAGGCCGGTGCCGAAGCGGCACGTAGTTATTTGAGTGCAACTTCGCCCGCGTCGCGCATCGATGTATTGATGTGTGAAAATGACATATTGGCGCTGGGAGCGATGGATGTCGCCCGGAGCGAATTCGGTCTTAAAGTTCCGCAAGACTTGGCAGTCGTCGGCTTCGACAACATCGAACTCGGCGGGGCTCCGGCCTACGAACTGACCAGCTACGAACAGCCCACCGACGAGATGATCAACGCCATGGTCGCAATGATAACGGGCAAGCGCGATGCCGAACTGGTTGTCATGCGGGGGCGGCTTGTGGCGAGGTCATCGGCATGAATGTCCCAAGGATCGTCCAATGAGCACTCGCGCTTCTGACCATCATCGAATGGCGTTCTAGATGATCGCCTTGATGATATTCGAACCATCGACCCCGTTCTTGAAAATTCAAGGGCTGGCCAAGGTGCCAAGGCTGCGATCTTGCCCCTCCCCCACGGTGAAATCACTGAGCCGGCGAGATCAACGCGACAGTTGGGAAGTATGACCGGTACCGACCAACGTCTCGCGTTAACAGCGGAAACTGCTGAACCGCAGCATGCGCGCCGATGAAGAAATCCGGCAAGACACCCGTCCGAGAGCCACCGGCCCGGCGATACCGCGTGAAGGCCTTTCCGGCAAGAAACAGCGCCGCCCGCGGAAACGGCGCGACGACCAGTCCCGCCTCGTCGATGAACGCGTCCAGTTCCTCGATGCGCTCATAGCGGACCGCAAGTTCGGCATAAACGACATCGTTGATCAGCAGCGGGCCGGCGAGATTGGCCGCTTCGAGCTGCTCAATCGACCAGTCAGCCCAAGTTCCGTCATTGGTCACGAGATCGAGCAGGACATTCGTGTCGATGAGCGTCACACGTCACCACGGGTGAGCGCCATGATCGCGTCGGTATTGAGCCCCTCTCCGGCGTGTCCCCGAAGCTTTTGAAAGCGGCTGGTGGGCTGCTTCCTGTCAGCTCTCGTCAGTACCACACTGCCATCTGCGGTCCGATGAAAATCGACCTCGCTTCCGGGAACAATCCCGAGCAATTCTCGAACCGCTTTAGGGATGGTGACCTGCCCTTTTGCTGTGACTGTCGTCGTCATGCCGAAACCTCGTAATACCGCTTTGGTATTAGGTATTACTATCCGGTTTCGATTTCAACATCGCCGTGTGAACCTTCTTATCGTCGCATACGGAGAGATTGCCAAGCCGCCGACTAGGCCAATGTGTGCTCAACAAACGGCGCGATTTGGTCGAGGGCGTTGGCATTGTCCTTGCCGCTCGTCGACTTTCCTGACGAGGCTGGGAACGCGGCGGCGCATTTCCCACGGGAAGCTGCGGCACCCTCAGGTTGCCTCGCGAACCATGTTTGGTGCCTAGGGCTTATAAGCCACCCGCCGCACTTCTACGAAAGGCAAACCACCACCGGCTATGCTGTGCGAAAAGGTACGCTTATGGCGCTGAGCCCGGAAAGCGGCGCCTATCTTAGTCAAAATCTCCGGAGGCATTATGTTGCTGCCCTAGCCGTTTTGCTTGCTCAACGCTTCGGCGGAGGTCACAACGCGCCCTGCGGCGACGGTACGCCGACGCGAATGGCCTGCGAGAAATTCGGCGAAAGACCGTCGTCGTGCGCCCTTGCAGCGATGTGCGCGGCCGACCGCAGTTGCGACAAGGAAACCGAGGTGTCCAGCGCGCCACGGTCATAGGCGTATTCCGGCAGGTATCCGTTGACGATGAGGCGCCAGTCCGTCGGCACGGCGTCGCCTGCGACACGCATCATCTTGATGATGGTCGTCGTGCAGTTGGTCGTCAGCGAATTGTAGAAAGCGGGCGTGGCCGCAAGCGCGCTTGCGTCGGAGACGTACTCGCGCAGAAGAAGCCTCGCAGCCGCCGGCGACGCCCTCAGGCGGTAGATCTGGACGTCCTCACCGCGAAAATTGGAGCGGAGGCCGATCACATCCCTTTCGTCTGCGGCGAGGATGACCAGAGGACTGCTTTTGAAAAGGTCCGCCAGCGGTGAGAACGAACCTCCCGAAACGCGACGCACTTCGATAGACCACGCCAGATAGCGGCCGTCGTCGAAGCCGAAGCTCATGATGACATGCGCGATAGCCGGACCTGACCAGTAGGACATGAACATGTCGACGCTCTTCAGCTTGTTCAGGTCGAAACTGCGCGTCGTCCATCGTTCCGTGAAGTCGGTGGTGCTGCGCCACTCGAAATCGCGGACATTGGTCAGTGTCAACAGATCACCGTCGAATTCGCCGGTGACCTGACGTGCGACGTCCGGAGCCCACACCCCATTTGCCTGCGGTTCGATCGTGCTCCACCAGACGAGAACCAGGACGAACGCGGCCGCAAACGCGAGGACCGCACGAAGGCGTCTCCTGCCAAAGAGCGCCACGACGACGGAGGCGCCAAAAAGCCCGAACAAGATGGCGCTGGCTAGCCTGCCGACCTCGGGCACCGGCAAGCGGTACCAAAGCGCGAGCGACGTCCAGGCCGATGCAAAGGCGACAATCAACACGAGCACTGCAATGACGATCGCACGGACCGGTCGAACCATTTTGCTTTTCCAAACGAGTTTGAAGCGTCCGTCCTGATCATTGGACCCTATCGGTTTCCGGACTCGAAGCCCAGAACCTATGCGAAGCGACAGGCCGCCGGATCTTCCATTTCGGTATGCTTGAATTCCGCTGGCGTGAAGATATTCCTCCGCGAAATCATTCCTCTCCCTCGAGAGCGTCAAAGGACGAAGGGGAAGGCCCCCAACACGACGAATTCTCGCAGCTATCCGTCTTGACTCTGCGGGTCGCGTCGTCCGCAAGCGTGATCCGGAAGATGAGCGCCAGGTGATCCTTGGGGTGACGAATGAGGGGCAGTCAATGAAGGCGGAGGCGAAAGCAGTATGCCTCGAGCTCGCGACTGGCCTTGCCGTGGCAACAGATCGCCGCGCAATTGGCCAATTCGATCAGTTGAAGGGCCGAACACCCAAACCAAGACGTCGCAAGGCTGGATGGCACCGGAACCGAACCACGCCCGTCAAATGACGGACGCGGCTCGGCGGGAGGCGCCGGGGATCAGTCTATCCGATTGCCTTCGGCGGAGAAGAGGTGGATTTTCTCGGATTTGGGCGCGAGGTGGATTTGCTGGTCGGGTTTTAAATCCAGCCGCCGGTGAAGTACGATCGTTGCCGTCTGCGTGCCGATACGCACCGAAAGATGGGTCTCCGCACCGGTCGGCTCGACAGTCAGCACGGTGGCCGGAATGCCCGTCTCCGCAATGTCGAGATCTTCCGGGCGGATGCCGTAGATGCGCGCCGCGCTTTGGCTCAATTGCGGCGGAAGCGGCAGGGAAACACCGCCTTCGATACGGAAGCCGCCGTCGCTGACGCCACCCTCGAAGAGGTTCATCGACGGCGAGCCGATGAAGGCGGCGACGAAGGTGTTATCTGGGCGGTCGTAGAGATCAAGCGGCTTGCCGATCTGCTCGATGCGGCCAGCGCGCATGACGACGATCTTGTCTGCCATGGTCATCGCCTCGATCTGGTCATGGGTGACGTAAACGATGGTCGTGCCAAGGCGCTGATGCAGCTCCTTGATCTCGCTGCGCATGGTCACCCGCAGCTTGGCGTCGAGGTTGGACAGCGGCTCGTCAAAGAGGAACACTTTCGGATGGCGTACGATGGCGCGGCCCATGGCGACGCGCTGGCGCTGGCCGCCGGAAAGCTGTTTCGGCAGGCGCTCCAGCAGGGGTTCAAGTGCGAGAATGCCGGCGGCTTCGCTCACCAGCTTATCGATTGTCGCCTTATCGCGCCCCTGCAGCTTCAAGGCAAAGCCCATATTTTCGCGCACCGTCATGTGCGGATAGAGCGCGTAGGACTGGAACACCATGGCGATATCGCGCTCCTTCGGCGCGACGTCGTTGACGACGCGGCCGTCGATGCGGATTTCACCGCCACTGATATCCTCCAGCCCCGCCAGCATGCGCAGAAGCGTGGACTTCCCGCAGCCGGACGGCCCGACGAGCGTGACGAACTCACCGTCCTCGATATCCGCGGAAACCCCGTGGATAATGGAGGCCGCGCCGTATTGCTTCAGAACCCGGTCGATTGCTACCGATGCCATTGTCTGTCCTCCCTCACAGTTTCAATTGCCAGACGCCGGCCTCGGCGACGGCGCCGGTGAGCGTTGCCGAACGTGCGGCGGCAAAGCCCGGAATGCGTTTGGACCCCGTCCAGCGGCCGTTGTCAGCGAAGACCTCGATGGAGCCGGCATCGAGGAAGATGCGCAGGCTCGACGGTTTCGCGCCGGCGGCGAGGTAACGTGGCGGCGTCTTGCCGGTGCGCGCGTCGAAGACAATCGCCAGACCATCGGCATCGAGTTTCACGCCTAGATCGACATCCGGATGATCGAAGGTGAGATCGAAGGCGGCGCCCGGCTCGGTGAGATCAAGTACGATCTCGACGGCGCCGGTGCCGAGCGGCACGGTCTTGCCGGCGGCAAGCGCGGTGTCGTCCAGCAACTGATGGCGCAGGCTTTCGACGGCTGCGACCGGCGGGGTCAGCACGGTGTCACCGTCGAGAAGCACGCGGCGCGGCAGGGTCATAGTCGTCGGGAAATCGTCCTTCTTGGAAAAATCCGACCAGTTGGCGAGCCAGGCGATGCCGACCGGCTCGCCGCCATCAACGAAGGCCTGGAAGGCATAGGCATCCGAACCGAAATCCAACTCCTGCTCGAATTCCGCCGTGAAGGTGCGGCCATCGAAACCGCCGACGGTGACGGAGGTGAGGTTGCGGCGGCCGGTGGCCGGGTCGCGGCTGGTGAGCAGACCGAAGATCAGCGCCCAGCGGGTTTCTGCGTTTTTGCCGGAAAGCGCCACCATGCAGGGGCATTCCGCCGCCGTCATGCCGAAACCGTCCTCGCGATGGATGATGCCGAGGAAGGTCCAGCCATCGGCGCCTTGCGCGTCGGCGGTTTCATAGAGCAGTACGACGCCGCCCTGCCTGTCGCGGCTGCCGAGCAGCATCTTCCAGCGGCCGTCCGGGCCTTTGAAGACATAGGGGTCGCGGAAATCGGTGGTGAGGTTCAAGCCTTCCGGGCGCAGCGGCATCACGGTTTTCGACGGGCCGGCGACGATGCCGTCGCGGCTGACGGCGGAAAGCTGGATTTGCTCTTCCGGTTGCCGATCACGCACATGCTCGGTGTAGAAGACGCGGATTTCCTCGCCTTCTGGGCCGGCGCCGGGGATCGCCGAGCCGGAGAAGGCGCCGCCGCGGCCATCATCCTTTTCCGATAGATGTGCCGCCGGGAAGAGGAACATGGGCAGATGCGTCCAGCGGACGAAATCCTTCGAGACGGCATGGCCCCAGTGCATAGTGTTCCAGCGCGGCTCATGAGGATAATGCTGGTAGAAGAGGTGAGCGTTTCCGCCGAACCGTCCAAAACCGTTCGGATCGTTCATCCAGCCGAAGGGCGGGCGGAAGTGGTAGCTGTCGGGCACGTTGGGGGCGGCGGTGCGGGCATCGCTGTGCAAGACGCGGATGCCCTCCTTCATCACTATTTCCGGCCGGAAGGCATAAGCGACGGAGAGCGCTGTGGTTGTCGCATCATAGGACAGCGTGGCACGACCGCCCTTCGCGAGCGTCACAGCGAAGAACTCAAATTCCCCCGTGCGGCGGGTCGAGGGCTCGCCGATGTCGTTGCCATCAACAGCGACGAAGAGCTTCGCCTCGCCGCCGGCATGGCGCGCCTTCAGCCAGAGATGCAGCACCGTGCCTTCGGGCAGCTCCGCTTCGATGGTTTCAGGTGCTGACGTTTCGGATTTTGCCTGCAGAGTCATGATCAACCTTTCACCGCGGAGCCGACGAATGAACTGACGAACCAGCGCTGGAAAGCCAGATAGAGAATGAGGACGGGGATCATCATCAGCACCGAGGCGGCCATGGCGCGGTCCCAATAGATGCTGTCCTGTCCGAAGAAGGTGGCGATGGCGACGGCAATCGGCCGAGCATAGTCGGTCTGGGTGACCAGCGTCGGCCAGAGATACTGGTTCCAGCTTTCGATGCCCATGAGGATCGAGACCGTGGCGAGCGCCGGCAGGCTGAGCGGCATGTAGATTGACCGGTAGATGCGGAAGACCGATGCACCATCCATTTCCGCCGCTTCATAGAGTTCCTTCGGCAGCTGCGCGAAGAACTGGTAGAAGAGGAAGACATAGAGCGGGCTTGCCACCCAGGGCAGGATCTGCACCGCGAAGGTATCCGTCAGCCCCGCCCGCGACATCATGACGACGAGCGGCATGATGATGCTTTCCTGCGGGATGACATAGAGGGCGACGACCAGCGCCAAGAGCGCCGCCTTGCCGCGCAGCGAGCCCCAGGCCAGAACGAAGCCCGCCATGGAATTGATGATCAGACCCGAGACGACTGTGGCGACGAGGATCACCAGCGAATTGAAGAGATATCGGCCATAGGCCAGCTCGCCGGAGAAATGGGCGATCTCCTTGTAGTTCGACAGCGTCGGGTCGCTGACCCAGAAGGCGCGGAAGCTGCCCATGTCGGCGAGGATGCGGAAACGGTCGTCCTTCAGGCTGGCGATCAGCAGCATGAACAGCGGCGAGATCATCACCAGCGCGATGACCAGGATGCAGAGGCTCTGCACGACGCGCAGGCTTCTCTTGCCGTTGCCCCTTGCGATTGCCAGCGGGGCGGGCTGGCTCAAAGCGATATCAGACATCGAAGCGCCTCAGGAGTTTGCGTTGCAGGAGCGCGATCAGAAGAACGATGACGAAGAGGATGACGGAAACGGCCGATGCGTAGCCGAGTTTCTGCTCCTCGAAGCCGGCGCGCACCATGTAGTGGACAACGGTTTCGGTGCTTTCCTTCGGGCCGCCCTGGGTGAGGATCGCCACCTGCGTATAGAGCTTGAAGGCCTGGATGGTAGTGATGACCAGCACGAAGACATGCGTCGGGCGAAGGCCGGGCATGGTGACGTGCCAGAAGCGGCGCAGCGCGCTTGCCCCGTCGATGCGGGCGGCATCGTATAGTTCTTCGGGAATGCCCTGCAGGCCGGCGAGATAGATGATCATCTGAAAGCCATAGGCCTGCCAGGCTGAAAGCAACACGATGGAGAACATCGCCCAGTTGGGGTCGCCGAGCCAGTCGATCGGCTGGATCGTGCCGCCGGAAAGGAAACCGACGATCTGGTTGAGCGGGCCGCTCGGATACTGGAACAGCGTGCCCCAGATGACGCAGACCACCACCATGGAGGTGATCGCCGGCAGGAAGAACAGGCCGCGCAGCAGGTTTTGCATCGGCAGCTTCTGGTGCAAGAGCAGCGCGGTCAGGAAGGCGAGGCCGCACTGCACTGGCAGCACCCAGAAGGTGAAACGCGTAACGTTCCACAGCGAGGTCCAGAACAGCGGATCGGTGAAGACGCGCTCGAAATTCAGGAGGCCGACAAAGCGCACCGGCGTCGGGCGCGGCACGAGCGGCTGGTTGGTCATCGCCGTCCAGAAGGACAAGAGGAACGGCGTGATCAGGAATATCGCCAGAAGCAGAAAGGCAGGCGCGATCATCGCCATTTCCTGCCAGAGCCGCTGCTTGTCGCGGCGTTTCGCCGGACGCCGCAAAGCGGGCGTGGAGGTCTGTTGCAAAGTCATTGTTTCCTCCTCATCGGTCATCCTCCCGAGATAGTCCAGGGCCGGCCGGAGAACCGGCCCCGTCAAAACCCCTTACTGCTGCTCGTCGAAGGGCGGGTAGCCGGCGTTGTCCTCGATATCCTCGTCGATCTTCTTGGCAGCGGCCGTCAGCGCTTCCTGCGCGTCACCACCGTTGAAGATCTTGTCGACGGCTTGCATGAAGGCCGAGGTGATCGTCGGATAGGCCGGGTGCGGCGGACGGGCGATCGCGGTCTTGGAAGCCTGCTCAAAGGCGATGGCGAGCGGACCGCCTTCCGCATAGAGCGGAGATTCGGCCGCGAAGCTCTTCAGGCCCGGATAGGCGGACTGGGTCTTGGCGTATTCCCGGTACGCCTTGTCCTTCAGCAGGAAGCTCAGGAACTTGCCGGCGATCTCAGGGTTTTCCGAGGTCGCGGAAATGCCCCAGATCCAGGTTCCGTTCGGGCTCACGCCCTTGTCGCCGATCTTCGGCAGCGGCATGACGACGATATTGTCCTTCATCGCTGCCGATGCCTCCGCGTAGAACCAGTGGCCGCCCATGGCGAGCGCGGCCGGCTGTCCCTCGGCGTAGAACTGGTTGGTGCCTGACGAAGTCGGTACGACCCAGCCCTTCTTCACCCAGTCCTGCATCATCGTCAGCGCCTTGACGCAGGCCTCGCCATCGAGCGTGCCGCTGGCCTTCCAAGTCTTGCGGTCGATCAGGTCGCAGCCGGCGCTTTCGAGCAGGGGGCCGTAGGCATAGGTGATCCACTCGGTCTTGATGCCGTAACCTCGGAAGGTGTCGATCGGCCACTTCACGCCTTCGAGCTTGGAAAGCTTTTCAAGATAGCCTTCGAATTCCTCGCGGGTCCAGGCATCGTCGACCGATTTCGGAATGCGGGCGCCAATGGCTTCAAGATATTTCTTGTTGCCGTAGAGCACGACCGAGGAGTCGGTGAGGCCGATCGCATAGAGGTCCTTATCGATCGGATAGGTGCCCTGGGCGATATTCGAATCCGTCATGTCATCGAGCAGGTCCTTGTCAATGAGCGGCTTGACCGGCTGCAGATAGCCGGACCAGACGTAATTGGCGAGGAACGGAGCATCGAGTTCCATGATATCGGGCAGCTGCTTGGCCATGACGGCGGCGCTGAACTTTTCGTTATAGGCATCGTGCGGCGCGTAGATCATCTCGATATCGACATCGGGATTGGCGGCCTCGAAGCGGGTGGCAACGTCGCCATAGGCCTTCACCCAGCCGGGATCGCCCTGGTGCATAACGTGGATGACGGTCTTCGCCTCGGCAAGACTCGCGGTTGCAACCAGCGCGGCGGACGCGAAGAGACCGCAAAGTAAACGATTACCCATTCTCATTGATATTCTCCTCCTGTTAGACACTATTCGATGTTCAGACGGATGCCCGTTCGACCAGATGGAACGGCAGTTTCCGCAGATGCGGCGGTTCGGGCTGCTCGGCCAGGAGGATCTCCATGGCAAGGCGGCCCATGGCGCGGTGCGGCAGGGCCATCGTCGTCAACGGCGGGTCCAGCCGCGAGGCAAGCTCGACCTGGTTGTCGAAGCTTGCCACCGCGATATCATCCGGAATGCGAAGGCCGGCGCGGGCAAGCGCCGCATAGACTTCCATCGCCACGCGGTCATTGCCGCACAGGATGGCGTCCGGCCGTTGACCGGATTTCAGAAGCGCCTCCACATGAGAGGCAACAAGGCTTGGCGCGCGGTCGCTGTAGACGCTGCGGCGCACCGCCGGCAACACGCCGGCGGGGTCGATGCCCCCCTCCTCAAGCGCCGCACGAAACCCCATCTCGCGTAGCGTGCCGGCGAGAATGCCCGGCAGGTTGATGAAGGCGATGCGCCGGCGGCCGGCGACGAGGAGATAACGCACGATCTCCCGTGCGCCGCCCTCTTCGTCCGGCACCAGCGCGGTAACGCGGCCGGCAGCCTCGCGGCAGTTGATCATGACGCCGACGGCGCCCGCCAACCTGTCCGGCAGGGCGACATGCTTGTGGTACATTGCGGCATAAGCAACGGCGCGCGGCCGGAACTGCTGCACCTCGTCCAGCACCGAGCCGATAGACTGGCCGCTTCTGTGGTTGACCGCAAAGACCGCCATGCCGGCGCTACGGGCCGCCCCGTCGAGGCCACGTACGATCTCGGTGGCGAAGGGCGAAGTGATGAGGCCGTCGGAGACGACGCCGACCAGCGGCAGCCAGCCCTGACGCACGCCACGCGCCGCAAGGTTGGTCACATAGCCGAGTTCTTCCGCAATGGCCTTGATCTTCTGGCGCGTATCGTCGGACATGCGGGCGGAGCCGCCGTGCAATGCGCCGGAAACCGTCTTTACCGAGACGCCCGCACGTTCCGCGATGTCAGAAAGCGATACTGCCACGATCTTCACCATCCTCCTTGGGTGATCGATTACCCAATAGTGGCAGCGGACGCGTTTTGTCAAGTGGCTTTTACGTGCACTGCTCGGTGTTCCGAACACCTATCTGTCAATCGGCGCACAAAACTGACCCCTTACCGGCGTGCAATCTTGGCTCTGACGCAGATTGGGTGCAATTGACTCATGTCGCGCCGATCAGTCGGGCTTGAAGAAGATCAAGTTTTCCGCGCCCGTACATCTGGCGCTTTACCAGCTTGAGCTTGGTGATTTGCCCCTCAGTTTGTCCGTTGGACCACGATGAGACGATCGCTGCCCGGACTGCCTGTATGTCTTTGAAGCGATCTTTTATGAAAAGGGTTGCGCGCAGGCATCGGCTCCTACAAGGACACAGATGGCGCCTCGGCCGCGCGCAACCCCCCTGCTTCGCCTTTACTTGGCCTTACTGACGCTCGCCTCAATCCTCCCCAATTGAGAGCTCACGTAGTCGCCGTGGCGAAGCTTTGCGAATTCGTCGGTGGCTTGTGCCCGTCTGCTCTTGAAAACGTACCATTGACCGTCCGGTTCGCGTTTCTGATAGATCAGGCCGCCCTTCTTCCGGTGGCTGAAGCAGGTGATTGCCGTCGCCGTTCCGGTCTTGGCGTGCCAGTCGGCGTTGAAGCAGAGTTTACCCGACTCCGTGATGAACCAGCGGCCCATGCCGAAAGACGGCGAGCCGTTTTCCCGCGACCAGGCGGTAAAGCGGCGCGCCTTTGTGGAGAAGTAGCCGGCACCGGCTTTCCACATCCAGGAATTCTGGTTGTAGAGCTGATAGATTTCCGCACTGCTCATCGGCTTTGCGGTCTCGATCCCCGCAGGCTCATTGGTTCCGGCAGCGGACGCGGCCGTGGCGATACCGCTGAGGGCCACGGCCAGGAGCATTTTTTGAAGCATGGACATGTTCAGCTTCCCTCTTGTTCAATTGATGCTTTCGCGGACGACCCGCCAGTCGGGGCGGCCATAGCCGTCCGGCCACGGATAGACTTCACGGTCGTTGAAGTAGATAACGGCGCTCAGGGCCGGGAACTGGGGATAGCGTTTCGTTATGCTCTCAGCCCAGTTTCGCACGTATGAATCGTCGCCTTCGTAGCCGAGTTCGGCAACCATGATGGGCTTGCCGTAACCAGCGACACGGGCGTATCCGGGCGCAAGGTGCGCTGCAAACGTCTGGTCCTTGCCAGTCTTGTCCCTGTCGTATTGCTGCAGGCCAAAGACCGAGAGCCCGATGAGATCGACGACATCGTTGCCGGGATAAAAGGCTTGAAGCCCCTCATTACCCTTCGGTGACCACATGTATTTGGCCGTCTTCAGGTGGACCTTGCAGACCTCCACCATCCGCCGATAGGCCTTGGCATAATCGGCGCCCTGCCAATGCGACCAGGAGAACTGGCTGTCGGTTTCGTCCATTTCCTGTCCCCAGCGAATGATGACCGGACTTTTCAGCTTGGCGGCAGTCGAGCAGACGGCGGCCATGTTCGCATCGCGCGAACCGTCCAGGATGCTGTGCAGCAGTTCCTGCGAGGTTTGGCGCCAATCGGATGACCAGGTCCAGGGCTCGACCGAGATCAGCAAGGTGCGGCCACGCGCTTGCGCATAATCGTCGGCCAGGGCGAGCGTGCGCAGATCGACGTCTTCCCAGGGCAGGAAGAGGTGTTCGATCTTCGAATCGGGCGACGCGGTTAAATCTCCGTGCGGATCATAGGCGCCGAACGTGAGCGACTCCTTCGTGACGACCGGCATTTTGGTCGGCGGCGCGATGGACGATGTCGTCATCGCAAGCGGCTGCCCTTCGGCAAAGCTGCCCAGAGCGGTCGGCAGGACCGCGACTCCCGACAGCAACAGGCCGGTTAACGACAACAGGGCTATTTTGGATGGGCTAGACATTGTGTACTTCCTCCAGGCTCGGCCGCAAATCCGGGTGAGCGGCATCCGGTGTCAGTTGGATCTCTTCCGGATCGGAAATCCATCGTGGTTTGAAGAAGATCGTGCGCAGGGCGGTCCCGCCCCGGCCTGCACCGGAGGCGGCGTAGCGCTCTTCGAACAGCTGAAGGCGGCCACTGCCCCAGGCGAGTGCCTCGGCCGCATCCTTTCCGCGCATCATGGTTGCAACCCCCGGCAGCGCGACGAGCGCAAGAAGCACGGTCGCCATCGCCGGACGGTAGAAACGCGGGGCCGCCGCAATCGTATTTTCCTTCGAATGGCGCCCAACGATGACCAGAAGCAGCACGCAGTAGATTGTCGCGTTCAGGACGGTAAAGAAGTAGCCCCCCTTGGAGGCGCCGGCATGGCCGATCGCCAGGGCGGGCAATACCGCCATCAGCGCCAGCACAGCGTAGGGCGCCAGGACACGCGCCGGCAGCAGATCGACTTCGGACCGCCCTTTCGGGGTGACGCGGAAATCGACGAAGGAGCCCGTGAGAAAATCGTGCACCGCAGCCAGCGTACCGGCGAGCGCCCAGGGCCAGCGCGCGAAGAGAAAGAGCATGCATTCCCAGCTTAGGATCTTGGCGTCGTAGGGGCGGAACGAACTGCTGGCGCGCCAGCGATAAGCCATCACCACGAGAGCGATAGAAAGCGGCGCGAAATGCGTGAGGAAATCGAGATAGGTCACCGTCACGAAGTTCTGGCCGCGCAGAAGCGCGATGATCGGCATCGCAAACATGAGCAACATGAAGAACGCAAAAAGCGGATACCAGAGTTGCGAAAAGAGGAACTGGAACTTGAGCCGGGGCGGCAGCCGGCCGACGAGGCTCGGCGAGTACCGCAACAGCACCATGACCAGGCTGCGCGACCACTGGAATTCCTGCGTCACGAGATCGCTGAAGGTTCTGGGGCCGTCACCATGGGCGATGGCATCCAGCGCATGCACACCCCGCCAGCCGCCGGCATTCATCATCATTGTCGTCGAGTGGTCTTCAGCCAACTCCGGACCGAGGCCGCCGATCTGTTTCAGGGCGACGGTACGTACCGCGTAATGCGACCCTATGCACAGCGGCGCCAGGCCGCCATTGTAACCGGCTTGGAGCGAGCCATGCATGCTGGCCTCGGCATAGAGCCTTCCACGTGCCGACCAGCTTTCGGAAGCGTTCTTGTCGCAAATGCTGGGGGCCGAGACATAGCCGACGTTTGGATCGGCGAACGGACGCAGCATGTGGAAGAGATAGTCGGGCGCGGGAACATGATCCGCATCGAGTTGCGCCACGAAATCGTAGCGGCTGTAGCCGTAGTGGTCGTAAAAGAAGGCGAGGTTGCCTTCCTTGCACCGCGTGCGTCGGGGCCACGACGTCCGATGGTAATCGGATCGCCCCTTGCGGGTCGAGACGAAGACCCCGTGCCCGGAGCACCAGTCGAGAGTCTCGGGGGAAGGGTCTTCGTCGGCAAGCCAGGTGTCGTGTTCCACCTCCTGGGCAAGCATTGCCAGCAGGGTTTCACTGACGACCGAGAAGGGTTCCGCCGGCGCCTTGGTCACGACCATGGCCACTCGGCTGCCCGCCGGCAGGCGCAAGGGACCGTTCGGTCTTGCCGCCCGATAGAAGACGACGATGAAATAGGCCGGCAGAGCGGTAACCCAGGCAAGAACGAGGCTCACCGTAATTGTGCCGAAAGCATCGACGTGATGGTGCGGCTCCAGCCACCAAATCCAGAAATAGGCGAAGGCGCAGGCCCATACGGCGGCCAAGAACAAATATTCGGCCCGCCGATATCCGGTCAGAACCGGGACAAGAAACGGCTCCTGGGAGGGTTCCGGAGCATGCGTCGCTTGGTTGATCGCAAGTTCGGTCACGCGCGCACCTCCAGTCCGAAGAACGGAGCCGCCGTCCGCACGATGGTTTCGAGGTCGGAATATCGAGGCTGGAAGCAGAGTGTCTCGCGGGCCAGGCTGGCGTCGGCATAGAGGCTGGGCGGATCGCCCGGCCGGCGCGGATGGATGACGACCGGGACTTCGCAGCCGGTCGTTTCCTCGATTACGCGCAGCACTTCCCTGATGGAAAAACCCCGCCCGGTGCCGAGGTTGACAGCGAGGTTTGCTCCGCCTTTGGCGAGATGGGTAAAAGCCTGAACATGGGCGCGCGCGAGATCTGCGACGTGAATATAGTCCCTTATGCAGGTCCCGTCAGGGGTGTCGTAGTCATCGCCGAATATCTCCAGGTGCGGAATCCGGCCGGCCGCGGCCAGCAGCGCCCGCGGAATGAGATGGGTTTCCGGAACGTGCCATTCGCCAAGCTCGCCGTCCGGATCGGCTCCACAGGCATTGAAGTAACGCAGGGCAACATAACGCAGGCCGAAGGCCGCCGAATAGTCGGCGAGCATATTCTCGCCCATCAGCTTGGTCCTGCCGTAGGGATTGATCGGAGCCTTCGGCAACGTCTCATCGATCGGCAGCACGGAGGAAACGCCGTAGACGGCACAACTCGATGAGAAGATGAGGTTCTGAAGCCCCGTCTGCCGGCAGGCATCGATAAGCGACAATGCACCGCAGACATTGTTGTTGTAATATTTCGCCGGGTTCTGCACGGACTCGCCCACGTAGGCCGAGGCGGCAAAGTGGATGACGGCATCGGGCGCATATTTCTCGATGGCCTCGATCAGGCATGGCGAGTCGAGGACGTCACCTTCGACGAAAGGGCCCCAGCGCACGGACGACCGGTTTCCGGTCGTAAGATTGTCGTAGACGACAGGCTCAATCCCCTCCGAGCGGAGGAGCTTGGCGGTGTGGCTGCCGATATAGCCGGCACCGCCCGTGACAAGGACCCGGGGCGCATCCATCAGACGGCCTCCAGCTCGCGTGCTGGACGGGTGAGAAGGCCATCGAAATAGTCGATCGTCTGACGCAGGCCGCTCGACAAGTCGATCTTCGGCCGCCAGTCGAGTTCCTGCATGGCAAGCGAAATATCCGGGCGACGCTGACGAGGGTCGTCAACCGGCAGAGGGCGATGGATGATTTGCGACCGGGAGCCGGTCAATCCGATCACCTGCTCGGCCAGCTCCCGGATCGTGAATTCGCCCGGATTGCCGAGATTGACGGGCCCCGTCAGCGACGACGGCGAGGCCATCATGCGGACCATGCCGCCGATGAGATCATCGACGAAACAGAACGAGCGGGTCTGCGAACCGTCGCCATATATCGTGATGTCTTGCCCCGTCAGGGCCTGAACGATGAAATTCGAGACGACGCGGCCGTCGTCCGGACGCATCCGCGGGCCGTAGGTGTTGAAGATGCGGATGATCTTGATCTCGACGCCGTGCGTGTTGTGGAAGTCGAAGAACAGCGTCTCGGCGCACCGCTTACCCTCGTCATAGCAGGAGCGCGGCCCGAACGAATTGACGTTGCCCCAGTAGCTTTCGACTTGCGGATGGACGTTCGGGTCGCCGTAGACTTCGGAGGTGGATGCCTGGAGGATGCGTGCGCCGGTGCGCGCGGCCAGCTCCAGAAGGTTGAGGGAGCCCAGCACGCAGGTCTTCGTCGTATGGACCGGATCGGCCTGATAATGCGGGGGCGATGCCGGGCAGGCGAGGTTATAGATCTCGTCGACTTCCAGATCGAGTGGCTGGACGATATCGTGGGCGACGACATTGAAGCGATCGACGCCCCTCAGATGGGCGATATTGCGCCGCATGCCGGTGGAAAAGTTGTCGAGGCAGATCACCTGGTGTCCGGCGGCCAAAAGCGTCTCGCACAGATGTGATCCGAGGAAACCTGCACCGCCGGTGACAAGAACTCTCTTGGGCGCACGAGATTTTCCGGATGAATAACTTGCGTCATGAGACGAAGCTTGCGCAGAGCGCGCACGAATCTTACCAAGGTAGTTCATGACTATCCCCCGTGTTTTTCAGCTTTTTCTGTGGAATTTTCTATATTTACTTCGGCATTGTGCGAAACTAAGTCGTTCTATCAGGCGAATGCTTTATTATTCCGGTTTTTCTTTTGGAAAGAACCGATGTTTATTTAGATACAGCCAAGGGAGGCAATTGTCGTTATCCCCACATCCTGAAAATTATCGCTCCGTACATTTCTGAGCGGAAAGGAATATGATAAACAACTTATGGAGGTGGCTCGTCGGGCACTTCCGCTTTTTCGGACAGAGTTCTCCGGGGATTTCAGCCGCAAAAACAATTGCTTTTCTGAATTTCCATGGCTTGGGTCGGGTTATGCGCTGGAGGAATTAATGGCTACAGGGTCTGAATCCGACGATGATCCTGCCGCGGAACTGCGGCCGGCGCAGATGGAGCGGCGGCGCTGGGCACGTGAACCGGCCATGCGCAAGGAACGACCACCCCATGCCTCCCCCGCACTCGTGCCACTGCGATTCTCGACGCAGGACCTGCCACCGGCAGAACAATTCCAGGCCTGGCGGGCACATATGGCGCCGCTCGTGGATGTTCATTTGCCGGAGGGAAAATCACCGGAAGACGGGTTCCTCGCGGAGCAGATCGGCTGGCATCTCGGCAATATCCTCATCGTCCAGCAGCGCGCGCAGGCCCACAGATATATCCGCGATCAGGCCATGCTTCGATCGAGCCCCATCGACCATTGGAACGTCGGCCTGCACCGCAGCGGCCAGGCCTGGACCGAGGTCAACCGTCGTGTCACCGAGACCGGTGCCGGCGAGATATTGTTCATGTCTCTCGGCAGCCCCTATCGCGGACGGATGACAGATACCGAAGCTTTGCTCGTGTTCCTGCCGTATGAGCTGCTGGCGCGCGATGCGAGCCTTCTCCAGAGCGCCGGCAACACGGTTCTCTCGGGCAGCCACGCCGAGTTGCTCTCGGGCTATCTCACGGGCCTCGAAACGAACCTCGGCAATCTGACGATAGAGGAAGTGCCCCGGATCATCCAAACCATCGGCGATATGGTCGTTGCGGCCGCCGCATCGTCCGCAAAAACTGATACCGGTCAAAACCAGACCAACATGGGACTGATGGAGCGGGCGCACCGCTACATTCACGTCAATCTCCATTCGGAAAAGTTGACACCGGACATGATATGCCGCGCGTTGGGAATTTCGCGTACGCGGCTTTACCAGCTGTTTGAGGCGAGCGGAGGCGTGCTCAATTATATTCGCAAGCGGCGATTGCTGCAGGCCTATGCGGATCTCAGCAATTCGGCCGACTACAGGCCGATTTCAGAAATCGCAGAAGCCGCCGGTTTCGAGGTCGCCGCCAATTTTACGCGCGCCTTCATCCACGAATTCGGGCTGAGCCCGCGTGAAATCCGAAGGACAGTGGCAACCCAACAGCGGCCGGCTCCGGCCATCAGCTCCACGCGGCGCTACGGAAAAACGATCGGTGATTGGCTGGCCCTGACGGGTTGATTCGGCATGCCGCTTGCTAAGGACCGTTTCTCAGCTGAGCCCGAAACCTCCCCCTCCCCGTCATCTCCCGCAAGCCGAGCTCCCCCACAATCCGCCGCGCCGCCTGGCGGCGTCACCCCGAGCGCTTTTTCGACCACGCCTGCCGAGACAAGCGGTTTTGCCATGACCCGCTCCGGCAGCTTTGACGACGTCGGCCTCCCATCCAGCTTCCGTTCAATCACCAGTCGCGTCGGCGCCAGCCGGTCATGCTCCTTCAGTCCGATTTCGGCAGCCGCATTCAGCCCCTGGGCAATGGCCAGCAGCCGGGTTTCGCGATCGCGATGCCCGCGCTGATCGAAGGGAATGGGACGGCCACATCGCGGGGCGTCGTGGAGGACAAGGTCCTCGAGGTGGACGAGTTCGCCGCCGAGCCACAACCAGGTGCAGGCGTCAATGAAGTGGGATCGTTCGATCCAGCCCACACCGACCGGCGAATGGGCGATGCGCCCGTCGAGACGCACCAGCGCGATCCCGGCGTCCGGAATCGGCCACAGGAGTAACTGGAGCAGATCTGGTGGCAGAAGGGATTCCTGTTTTTTGTGAATCATGATTCACTTCCTTTATGACGAAGCGCCGCCTCCCCATGGTCGAGCATGCCGATACGCTG
>NZ_JALBGX010000220.1:0-7000 GCF_023006465.1 Rhizobium sp. PRIMUS64
GGCGCGGACTTCGCTGCCTTCACCTTCGCGGCGCGGGCGGCGTTCCTGACGGTTGCCGCGATGCTCCGAACGGTTCTGGTCGCCACGGCCTTCGCCACGACCCTGACCTTCGCGACCCTGGCCGCCATTGCGATTGCGGTTGTTGCCATTGCCGTTGGCACGGCGGGGTCCGCCGCTGATGTTGGCCGGCGGTTCGCCGCTTGCGATAGTGATGTCGATGCCCATCAGGCGCTCGATATCACGCAGCAGCTTGGCTTCGTCGGGAGCGCAGAAAGCGATGGCGATACCGTCGCGGCCGGCACGTGCCGTGCGGCCGATGCGATGGACATAGGCGTCAGGCACCTCAGGCAGGTCGTAGTTGTAGACGTGGCTGACAGCAGGGATGTCGATGCCGCGGGCGGCGACGTCGGTGGCAATCAGCGTCTTGATGCTGCCGTCGCGGAAGGCCTTCAGCGCCCGCTCGCGCTGGCCCTGGCTCTTGTTGCCGTGGATCGAGGCGACGGAATAGCCGATATTCTCGAGATGCTTCATCAGCTTCTCCGCACCATGTTTGGTGCGCAGGAAGACCATGGCGCGGCCGTCAGGGTTTTCGGTCAGCGACTTGCGGAGCAGTTCCGTCTTGTCGTTCTTGCCGCCGACGAAATGGACGTACTGTTCGACCTTGTCGGCAGCCTTGCCCGGGGGCGTGACTTCGACCTTGACGGGATCGACGAGATATTCGCCGGCGAGATCAGCGATCGCCTTCGGCATGGTGGCCGAGAAGAGCATGGTCTGGCGCTTTTTCGGCACCATCTTGGCGATCTTGCGCAGATCATGCACGAAGCCGAGGTCGAGCATCTGGTCGGCTTCGTCAAGCACGAGATAGCGGACCGTGGTCAGCGTGATCGCGCGGCGATTGACGAGGTCGAGCAGGCGGCCCGGCGTGGCGACGAGGATGTCGGTGCCCTTTTCGAGCTGAAGCTGCTGCTTGTTGATCGAGACGCCGCCGACGACGACGTTGATGCGCAGCGACGACTTGCGGATGAACTTCTTCAGGCTCTCGGCGATCTGGTTCACCAGTTCGCGGGTCGGCGCCAGGATCAGCGTGCGCGTCGTGCGGTTGTCGGGACGCCGCTCATCGGCGAGCAGCTTTTCGATCAGCGGCAGGCCGAAAGCGGCGGTCTTGCCGGTGCCGGTCTGGGCAAGGCCGATCAGGTCGCGGCCTTCGAGGAGGAGGGGAATGGCATGTTCCTGGATCGGCGTCGGCGTCTCGATGCCGAGCTGGAACAAAGTAGCGACGATCGGCTTGGAGACACCAAGCGATTCAAAATTAGTCAAGGTATAACCTTTCGGGGCGCCACAATGACTATCGCCGGAACGCACCATGCGATCCGGTTTCATTCTGGCGTCAAGAACCCCGCGTGAAGTGGGAACTTGTGAGTTGGAAAAAGCTTTCCAGCGCTTCTGGCCGCTCATGGGAGTGCGGCGCTCTATCGAAATGCGCTTTTGTCCCTTCTTCCTGCGTCTGTATTTTTCAGCAGGGGCACGCTCACGCGGCGGCCGGAAGGGTGAAAGCTGACCCGCATTTGGGCTAGTTCGCGTGGAAAGTCAAGTGCAGTGCACAAGAAAGCCTCAAGCGGGGTCAGGTGAGGGCATGACGAGGACGAAGCTTTGCGATGCGGTCTCCACGCCGTTGACGAGGATGGCGATGCGATGTTCGCCTGGATAATAGCGTCGCGTCGTGATCGGCCGCATGGCGTGGCGGCGCCCAATTATATGGCTTTGCCCCGGAGCGAGCATTATTGCCTTGCACTTGAAGACCTTGGGTGAGAGTGAACCGTCGCTCTTCACATGGTGAACGGCGTAGTCGATCATCAGCGATTGCGCTCGCTCGCCGGCGTTTGTCACCCGGATTTCGAAATCCAGCCCTTCGCCGAACATTACCTCAGTATTCCGGAGCCGCAGTTTGCATTCGAGCGAAGCGGCCGCGGCGAAGCCGAAATTGGCGAGCGCCTGCGCGTGGCCCTTCTTCAGAAGCGTGCGCGAGGCGTGTTTCAGCAGCCAGCGACGTTCGGATGAAGCGCCGTCGATATGACTGGCGATGAAGGCGGCGACCAGGTCCGGGTGGTCCTTGGCGACGTCGTTCAGGCTGTTGGCCACGGAGCGGCGCACATAATCTTCCGGATCATCCATCAGCGCGGTCAGGATGGGCAGGATCGGCGCCGGATCCTTCACGAGCTGCGGCAGACGCATCGCCCAGGGCAGGCGCGGCCGCGTTCCTTCGCTCGCCAGCCGTCGCACATGCTGATCGGGATCGTCGACCCAGCCTGAAATGATGGCCAGCGCGCGCTGCTGGTCGCGGTGGATAAAGGGGCGGATGCCGTATTCGGCTGTGAAATGCGGCGTCAGCGCCTTCAGGAGAGCGAGACCGAGATCGAAGTGATCGGGGCCGCGTGCGGCGATGAACTGATTGACCGGCAGCAGCATCCAGCCGGAGAGCCCCGGCCTACCGGCGGCGGGCAGGCTCGCTTTGAGCATGGCTGCGGCCTCCCGGAAATCACCGGGAAGTGTTGCAAACAGTGCGTCGCGGATCAAGGCCGAGCGCTCCATCAGCTCCAACGCGGTGAGGCCCTCGGTCGCCAGCGTCACGAAGCGGTTTTTATCGAAAGTCGGCGCGTTGCCGGCAATGCGATCGGCCATATCGCCGACCAATGCCTCATGCAGCAAGTTCTTGAGCGGCTCCGGCATGCTGGTCCTTCCTCTCTATGCGGCCGCCGCATGCCGCCCGCATGAGGGTCTGCGAAACATCTGGCCATTTGCTATCGGATCGTGTGGAGATAGCGGGATGCGTGTGACGCGAGCTTTAGCGTATCGGTGCCGTCGATTTCCTTGGAATGAGGGTTGGAGCCGAGATCCGAATACGCTCGTCGGCGGCGCTGTTGTCACCGGCGAGAAGATCAAGGGCGTTTGATGCAATTTGCTCAAACGGCACCCGCAACGTCGTGAGCGGCGTGGGGAGGTGGCTGACAATCGGAATATCGTTATAGCCCACGATCGAGATGTCCTGCGGCACGGAAAGGCCAAGTTTCGTCAGTCCCGACAAGGCGCCGATGGCGGTGTTGTCGTTGACGGCGAAAATAGCGGTTGGGCGCGGACTAAGATGCATCAGTGTCTCGACGGCTACCGCACCGGACTCGATGCCGAAAGTCGAGGGAATGATGTAGGAGGGATCCGCATTCAGTCCAGCTTCTTCCAGGGCGTGCCGGAAACCCTCCACTCGGCCCCGCGAACTGGAGGCATAGGATGGACCGGCAATGACGCCAATTCTGCGATGGCCGAGATCGAGGAGGTGGCGGGCCGCGAGGTAACCACCGAGCCTGTCATCGCCGACCGACGAGAGGCTGTGGCCATCCGTCCGGAGTGCCAGGACATAAGGAATACCGCGTTTTGCCAGCTCGTCCGGAAAGTCATCGTCTTCCCGCGCTGTCGAAAGAATCAGTCCATCGACACCGCGCTTCAGCAGAGACTCGGCCGCGAGCCGGTCTGCCTTTGGCTTGTCGTCGGTCGTTGCGACAATGGCGAAGCGGCCACTACGGCTGCAAGCCTTGGCCAGTGCTTCGTAAAGCATGGCCATGACCGTATCCGTCAACCTGGGCACGATCACCCCGATTGTCATTGTGTTGCCGCGCCTAAGGCTCGCTGCGGAAACATCCCGGACGTATCCCAGCTCTTCGGCAACCTTGCGCACGCGCCGCGCGGTCTCGCTGTCGGAGCGGGGAAGCCTCTCGTCCAGTATGCGAGACACGGTAGACTTGGAGACACCGGCTGCGGCAGCGACGCCGTGAATAGTGACTCGGGTCTGCCCCGGAACTTCATCCGTCTTTGAATTCATTGAGCCTTTTCCAATCGAGTCAGCAAGACGCCGCCGCTCTCTCAGCATGCACCAAAAAAGATATTGACTCCAGAGAATTCGAGAACGATATTGGGAACGTTCCCGTAAACGATCCTATATCGATCGCAAGCGAACTGCGATCGCACGAAGGAGGAGACCAATATGCAACCGATGGATATGCGCGGGCTGAGCCCGGCCCCCGTTACCGCTTTCACCCGCGACGGTGAAGTTGATCACAAAGCCAACGCCAAACTCGCCAAATGGCTGGTCTCGATGGAAGGCGTCAAAAGCCTCGTCATCCTCGGTCATGCCGGCGAGGGCACCTTCCTCACGGAAGAGGAGCGCCTTGCTCTCATCCACACTTATGTTGAAGCAGTCGACGGTGCCGTTCCGATCATTGCCGGGATTACCGGTGAAGGCACGAAGGTCGCCGCTGAAGAGGCCAGGAAATGCAAGGCCGCTGGTGCCACCGGCGCACTCGTCTATCCCAACCACGGCTGGCTGCGTTTCGGCTTTCAGAAGGGAGCGCCTCAGGATCGCTACAAGGCAATCTGGCAGGAGTCTGGCCTTCAGTGCATCCTGTTCCAATATCCCGACGCCACCAAGGCATCATACGATCTCGATACACAGCTTGCGATTGCCACACAGGAAGGCGTCGTCGCCACCAAGAACGGCGTGCGCAATATGAAGCGCTGGTATGTCGAAATTCCGGAGCTGAAGAAGGCCAATCCAAAGCTGCAGGTTCTGAGCTGCCACGATGAATGGCTGCTGCCAACCATGTTCGATGTCGACGGTCTGCTCGTCGGTTATGGCAATATCGCGCCCGAGCTGCTCATCGACCTGATCAAAGCTGGCAAGGCGCAGGACTATCCGGAAGCGCGCAAGATCTTCGAGCGCCTTCTTCCGGTGACGCGTGCCGTCTATCATCGCGGCTCTCATATGGAAGGCACCGTGGCCCTGAAACTCGGCCTCGTGCACCGCGGTATCCTTGACCACGCTACGATCCGCGAGCCGCTGAAGAGCCTTGGCGAAAAGGCCGAAGCGGAGATCTTTGCTGCCTTCGACGCCGCCGGTATCGGTCGCGTTGACCAGTTGCTGGCTGCCGAGTGACCTCTTTGACGCCCCTGCGCAGGTCGCAGGGGCGCATTCCGAAGGGAGGAGGAAACCATGGAAACTCGCCGAGGCAGACTTGAACGTCTTTGCAGGCCATTGCTCTGACAGGACGAACTGACGCGCAGTAGCAACCATCAAGCAGGAGCGCCCCTGGCCGGGAGAGTGGTAGGCCACGGGGCGAGAAGGAGGAACCAATGAATGTCATGCAGCCTATGCCGGCTGAGACGGCGAATGCCGCTGATCCTCAGGCCGAAATCAGCGCTCGTCTGGAGCGCCTTCCCATCACCCGCGAGGTATTCTGGGCGCGCAATATCGTCGGCGCGGCAACATTCTTCGACGGCTACACGGTCATCGCCATCGCATATGCCATGCCCGTCCTCGTCCGCGAGTGGGGCCTGACTCCCTCACAGACAGGCATGATCCTGTCGATGGGCTATCTGGGGCAGTTGATCGGTGCGATCCTGTTTGGCTGGCTTGCCGAGAAGGTCGGCCGGCTGAAAGTTCTTCTGTTCACGATCCTGCTCTTCGTCAGCATGGATGTCGCATGCCTGTTCGCTGCCGGAGCCGGCATGATGATGGCCTTTCGTTTCGTCCAGGGGATCGGCACCGGCGGCGAGGTTCCGGTCGCCAGCGCCTATATCAACGAGTTGATCGGGTCGAAGGGGCGCGGCAAGTTCTTCCTCCTCTATGAGGTCATGTTCCTGCTGGGCCTCGTCGGCGCCGGGCTGATCGGCTATTTCATGGTACCGGTTTACGGTTGGAAGGCGATGTTCGTCGTCGGCCTCGTTCCCGCAATCATCATGATTCCTCTGCGCTGGTTCCTGAAGGAATCGCCACGTTGGCTGGCTGCCAACGGCCGCTATGGCGAAGCAAACGCTATCGTCACCCGCATGGAAGAGAGTGCTCGCGCAGCTGGCAAGGAACTGCCCGAGCCGAAGGTCATCCAGGTGCCGGTCCGCCGCAAGTCGGACTGGCGCGAGCTCTTCCAGGGCATTTACCTGAAGCGGACGCTTTCCATCTGGGCAATGTGGTTTACCGCCTATACGGTGGCCAACGGTACGATCACCTGGCTGCCGACCCTGTATCGACAGGTCTTCAATCTGCCGCTTCAAACCAGCATCTTCTATGGTTTCCTGACGTCGGTCGGCGGAGTGATTGCCGCCGTCATCTGCGCGCTGCTCATCGACAAAGTGGGACGCAAGCGCTGGTACACCGGTGCACTGCTTCTCGCTCCCGTGCCGCTGCTGGCTCTCGCATGGCTCGGCGCGACGTCTCCCATCCAGGTTCTGGTTCTTGCCGGTCTCGCTTATGCGATTGTCCAGACCGTCACATTCTCCCTGTACCTATACTCGGCAGAGATCTACCCAACGCGCCTCAGGGCACTGGGAACAGGAACCGGCAGCGCCTGGCTTCGCTTGGGATCATCGGCCGGTCCGATCCTCGTCGGCACGGTGATGTCTTCCATGGGCATCCAGTATGTCTTTGCGAGCTTCGCAGCCATTCTGATCGTCGGTGCGATCATCACGGTGTTGTTTGCGGTCGAAACCAAGGATCGCGTGCTGGAGGAGCTTTCTCCGTAACGGCTGAAAATGCGATCTGATCGGCTTTGAGCTGGCGGATGAAAATCCGCCAGTTTCATTTGTTGCCGTTCCGACAACTGCATCATTCCTTAAATCGGAATCGATTTAAGGATAAAATATTCAAAGCGTTACAGCATCCTCTGTACGTCTGAAAAGACGCGCGGCGCTGTAATTTGACCGGCGCCGACGGGAGGTCAAGCGACGCCGGATGCGGTTTCCGCTACTGCGGGCAGACTTCGACGCGATAGGGCTGGCCCCAGCGATCGTAGCGCCATTCGAGATGGCAATAGCCCGGCCGGTAATAGGTCCGGTAAACGGGGTAGGGGCGGTAAGCGGGATAAGCCGGATAGACCGGGTAGGCGGGACGGGCGGCCTCCGACAGCAGGGCGCCGCCGACGACGCCGGCGGCAAGGCCGCCCCAGAAGGCATCGCGTGG
>NZ_JALBGX010000221.1:0-6714 GCF_023006465.1 Rhizobium sp. PRIMUS64
GCCGCGGTCGAGCCAGAGCTCGGCCGCCCCGTAGATCAGCGCCGGCGGCAGCGCTGCGGCGATCGGCAGCGCCGCACTCAACCAGTAGCCATGCGCAAAAGCCGACAGATTGATCATCGCCCAGACGATCAGCGTCAGCACGATGATGATGTAGCCTGCCGCACTGCGGCGCCAGGCAATCAGCGAAACGAGCACGAGCGTCAGACCGACGGCAACGCCGGCATCGATCAGCCTTATCCTACGGTCGCGCACCATGCCGTCGCCGGTGACGAGATGGGTGATCGCGGTCGACATCACCTCGACGCCCGGCATGACGGGATCGAACGGCGTCGGAAAGACGTCGCCGCCGCCAGTCACCGTCGAACCGATAACGACGATGCGACCAGTGATCGCATCCGCCGAAAGCTTGCCATCCAGCGCATCGGCGGCGCTGAAGGTGGCGATGCTGCCATGCCCGCCATAAAAAGTCACCGGCAGGCGCTGGCCGATGTCGGTGGGAATACGCAGCTTTCCGAGCATGATGGCATCGGGTTCGATGGTGGGGTCGACGCCGAGCGCCACCGACGCGACACGCAGCGGAAAAGCCGGATCCAGCCGGTCTGCGGAACGCGAGATCAGCGGAATGAAGCGCGGCGTGCCGGTCTGATCGGTTGCGACATTGACGATGCCGACCGCGGCTGCCTCGGTAAAGCGCGGAAGCGGCAAGAGCAGCTGGTTTGCCTCAGGGATGGCGGCAAGCGGATCGCCTGCCGCATCCGTGACCCGCTGGCTGCTTTGCGCGAAAGTGGCAGCAGCCGCAATCACGCTCGGCCCCTGGCGAAGGGCAACAGTCAGCGCAGCATCACCCGCCTCCGGCCCCGGATCGACGAGCAGAATGTCGATCGCCAAAGCCTTCGGCTTCAACGCGGTGATCGCCTCGGCGAGGCGCGCAAGTGTCGCCCGATCGAGCGGATAACCGTGCGCCCTAGCGGTGCGGTCGTCGATCGCAACGATCGAGACGACGGGCGGCGGTGTTTTCGCGCCGACGATGGCGCTGCGGATATCGGCAAGCGAGGCCTCCATCCGGTCGAGAAGGCCGCTCCCGGCATTGAGATGGGTATAGCCGAGCGCAGCCGCCCAAAGACCGGCGAGCAGCAGCGCGATCACGGTCAGTAGACGATGGTTCATGGGATTTATTGGCCGAGGCGGGCAAGAAGGGCGGCGGCGCGTGGCGCCGGCCAGCGGCGCACGACGAGGGGTTCTGTTCCGTCGGTAACGTCGACGCCCTCGCCCGGCGACAACACCACTGCCTTGCCGGCCGGCCGGCGGACCGCGACACTGCCTCTGACTACCAGCACCGAGGTCTTGCCGCCTGCGACATCGACAGCCCATTGCGTGCCGCGCACGGCAGCGATCGCCTGCGGCGTCACGACCTGAAAACCACCGGCGTGCTGGCTGCTGTCGACATCGACGAGAATGGCCTTGCGCCGCAGCGATGCCGAATCAGGGCTGCCGTCGCGGTTGCGGTCGACGAGGCTGTAGGCGGCGCCGGCCTCCGCCGTTACCGTGACGCCGCCTGGACAACTGAGCACCTGGCGGGCGCCGGCATCACGCGATACCGTGCAGCCGGCAGACTGCGCAAAGGCCGCCCCATGCGGAATGAGGCCGAGAACGAGTGCGGCGGCAAGCAGGCTGCGAAGCGTCGTATTCATGGAAAGTCCCCTTGACCATGCGGAACAGCTCTTTTCGAAAGCGCCCGCCAACCGTCTTCTTCCATGTGAGGGATGATAGACGAATTCAAATATTTCCCTAGGCAAAAAAAGTAAACCGGCGCAATCGCCGGCGGAATTCTTACGTTCTACTATCCGTTTCAAGCACGGGTCCGGCATAACGCGCCCGCGGCCGGATCAATTCGCCGCTGTCGATCTGCTCCATCGCATGTGCAAGCCAACCGGCGGAACGGGCAAGCGAGAAGATGATGATCGGCGCCTCCCTCGGGAGGTCGAAGGCGGCGGCCATTGCGGCAAGCGCGAAATCGACGTTGACCTTCTCGCCGACCATCTCCTCGCCGGTTTCCCGGATCTCGGCAAACTGCGGCGGCAAGTCAAAGTGCGAAAGCAGCGCCAGAGCCCTGACATCGCCGTCGGGATAAAGCGGATGACCGAAGGCCGACAGGCGATTGCCCTGGGCGAGCGTACGGCGGATCGCCTTTTCCGACCCAAGGGCGGAAGCGGTCTCGATCAAGGCGTCGACGCCCTGCCAGGCGGCGCCATGCAACGGCCCTGTCAGCGTCGCAAGACCGGACAGCACGACGGCCGAAAGGGCTGCACCCGCCGATGCCGTGACCCGCGCCGCAAAGGTCGAGGCGTTGAGTTCGTGATCGGCAAGCAGCACCAGCGCGCGACGCAGGCAATCGGCAGCGTCCGGCCGCTGCCAGCTTGTCGCAAGCCGCAAATGCAGCGGCTGGTCGGAAGGTCCTGGTGCCAGCGCATCGGCGACGGTGCGGAGAACGCCACTTGCTTCGCGGCGAAGTGCTGCCTGCGAGCGGCCGAGCGATGGCAGATCCGAGGTCACCCGCCCTGCCAGCGCCAGGAAGGCAACCTGAAGCGACGGAGAGGCATGTCCGGTCCCACTGCCGGAGGAAAGTGTTTCCGCGCCGTTCCAGAGCAGTGCCGCCGTCTGCTCCAGCGTCGCGACTTCGGCGAAATCGGCCGCATCCTTTCCGCGATAGAAAAGCCGTCCGCCGATGATGGTGGAAATTGCCGAGGAGAGAACCGGATCGCCCCAGCGGATCGCCTCGGCGGCGACCGTTTCGGTCTTGCGGCGGCCGGCATGGCGCTCGGCAAGCCGCTGTACGTCGGAAGCCTGGTACAGGCTGCGGCGCGGGTCGGTGGGATCGGGCTTGGCACGGATGCGCCCGCGACTGACATTGGCATAGAGCGTTTGCGGCTTGGTCTTCAGCGCCCGCAACGCCTCCTCGGCAGTCAGCCACGACATTGGAGCCTCACATTGATCAATTACGTCAAGATTGACGTCAATGAGACTAGGTTGGATCATCTCGGTCGTAAAGGAGAAACAACATGAAAAATGGCTTGGAAGACGTCATTGCCGCCGAAACCCAGCTCTCGGATGTCGATGGCGAAGCGGGACGACTGATCATCCGCGGCGTATCACTGGATCATCTGGTCGCAGACGGCACCTATGAAGGCGTCGCAGCCCTGTTGCTGGACGGGTTGATGGAGCGAAGCTTCAATGAAGTGGAATTGCGCGACTGGCTGGCGCAGGCGCGAACTGGGGTGTTCGACCACATCAAGGCCGCCGATGCCTCTTTGCTCGCCTTGCCTCCGGTCGATGCGATGCGGGCGCTGATCGCCCGGCTGCCTGACGGCGAGGATTTCGATACCGCGCTCAACCTTCTGGCGGCGCCTGCGGTCTTTCTGCCGGCGGTTTTGCGCCTGCAACGCGGTGAAAAGGCGATCGCACCGGACGCCTCGCTGCCGCAGGCCGCCGATATCCTGCGCATGCTGACCGGAAAATTGCCGACCAGGGAGCAGACGGCGGCACTCGATGCCTATCTCGTGACGATATCTGACCATGGCCTCAATGCCTCGACCTTCGCGTCGCGTGTCATCGCCTCGACGCAGGCTGGCCTCACCTCTTCGGTGCTGGCGGCGCTGAGCGCCCTGAAGGGGCCGCTGCATGGCGGCGCGCCGGGTCCCGTGCTCGACATGCTGGATGCGATCGGAACGGCGGAGAATGCTTACCTGTGGCTCGGCGAAGCACTTGATCGCGGCGAAAGGCTGATGGGCTTCGGCCACCGCATCTATCGCGTCCGCGATCCGCGCGCCGATGCGCTGAAGGGCGCGCTGAAGCCGCTGATATCAACCGGACAGGTAAACAGCGGCCGAGGCGCGCTGGCGGAAGCCGTGGAGGCCGCTGCATTGGCGATCCTGAAGGCGCGCAAGCCGAACCGGCCGCTTGACGTCAATGTCGAATTTTATACCGCGCTGCTGCTCGAAACGCTCGGCTTTCCCCGTGAGGCCTTCACCGGCGTCTTCGCGATCGGCCGCACTGTCGGATGGCTGGCGCACGCGCGTGAACAGGCGCTCAACGGCCGGCTGATCCGCCCACGTTCGCTCTATATCGGGCCACTACCTGCCGCTGCCTGAAAATTGAATTCGGCGGCAGAGCATCTTTCTGCCGCCGATCATTAACCGCCGACGAAAGCGGCGAGGTTGTCGAGCGTCAAACGGCAACCTTCCTCATTGTCTTCGAGGCGAATGCCGGAGGGGATGTTGTCGCAGACCATCGTCACATCGGTGCCGCCGTCCGCAGACGCCAGTGTCGTGCTGACCGTCATCTCGCCGGAAAAACCTTCATCCTCGGAATCGAAGACCGTAGCCCAGACGATGTTTTCGTCAGGCACGAGCTTGGCAAAGCGGCCTTCGAACTTGTCGGTCTTGTCGGAGGTCTTGCCCGGCTGCGATGTCTCGTCATCGGGATAGACGAGCGACATGCTGAAGGCGCCGCCTTCCCTGCCCTCGAAGGCATGAACGATGCCCTTCATCGAACCGGGCGGAAGCCAGGTGGCGACGGCATCTGCATCGAGGAAGGCACGGTAGATGCGCTGGCGTGGTGCTGCGATGAAGCGTGAGACGGTGGTGCTGTGTCCGGTGTTCATGCCGGCGAGATAGCGCAAGCACGGATGTTATCCAGATCGTGCCAGAGCAATTCCAGCAAAAGTGCGCAGCGGTTTTGCGTCCGGAATTGCGTGAAAACAAAGAGATAGAGCATTTCCGTTACTCGAAGAAAACGGAAATGCTCTAACCGCGCGATCTGGTGTTGGCATTCGTCAGACGAGACGGCTCTGTTCCGTCGCCGCTTCGATGAAGCTCGCAAACAGCGGATGCGGATCGAGAGGCCGGCTCTTCAGTTCCGGGTGGTACTGCACGCCGATGAACCAGGGATGGTCGGGATATTCGATCGTCTCCGGCAGCACGCCGTCCGGCGACATGCCGGAGAAGACGAGACCGCAGTTTTCGAGCCGATCCTTGTAGTCGACATTGACCTCGTAGCGGTGGCGGTGACGCTCGGAAATATCGGTGGAACCGTAGATATCCGAGATCTTCGTGCCCTTCTTCAGCGACGCCTTGTAGGCGCCGAGGCGCATCGTGCCGCCGAGATCCCCGGCTGCCGTGCGCTTCTGCAATTCGTTGCCCTTGACCCATTCGGTCATCAGGCCGACCACGGGTTCTTTCGTCGCGCCGAATTCTGTCGAGGAGGCACCAGCCACGTCGGCGAGATTGCGCGCCGCCTCGATGACCGCCATCTGCATGCCGAAGCAGATGCCGAAATACGGCACCTTGCGCTCGCGAGCAAAGCGGGCAGCGTGGATCTTGCCTTCGGAACCGCGTTCACCGAAGCCGCCGGGCACGAGGATTCCATGCACTTTTTCGAGATAGGGCGCCGGGTCTTCCTTTTCGAAGACCTCGGATTCGATCCATTCGAGGTTGACCTTGACGCGATTGGCGATGCCGCCGTGATGCAGAGCCTCGATCAGCGACTTATAGGCGTCCTTGAGGCCGGTATATTTGCCGACGATCGCGATCGTCACCTCGCCCTCCGGCGTGCGGATGCGATTGCAGACCTCTTCCCACTGGTCGAGCCGTGGCTTCGGTGCCGGCTCTATGCCGAAGGCGGCAAGGACTTCGTCGTCCAGACCTTCCTTGTGGTAGGCTATCGGCACATCGTAGATGTTGGCGACGTCGAGCGCCTGGATAACGGCGGACGGGCGAACGTTGCAGAACAGCGAGAGCTTGCGGCGTTCGGCTTCCGGAATTTCGCGGTCGGCGCGCACCAGCAGGATATCGGGATGAATGCCGAGTGCCTGCAGTTCCTTGACCGAATGCTGCGTCGGCTTGGTCTTGAGCTCGCCGGCCGCCGGAATATAGGGCATCAGTGTCAGGTGGACGTAGACGGCGGTGCCGCGCGGCAGGTCGTTGCCGAGCTGGCGGATCGCCTCCATGAACGGCATCGCCTCGATGTCGCCGACCGTGCCGCCGATCTCGCAGATGACGAAATCGTAGTCGTCATTGCCCTCGACAACGAAATCCTTGATCTCGTTGGTGACGTGCGGAATGACCTGTACCGTCGCGCCGAGATAGTCGCCGCGCCGTTCCTTGTCGATGATGTTCTTGTAGATGCGGCCGGTGGTGATGTTATCGGTCTTGGTCGCCGAACGCCCTGTGAAGCGTTCGTAGTGACCGAGATCGAGATCGGTTTCCGCGCCGTCGTCGGTGACGAAGACCTCGCCGTGCTGGGTCGGGCTCATCGTGCCCGGGTCCACGTTCAGATAGGGGTCGAGCTTGCGCAGCCGGACCCGATATCCACGGGCCTGCAGCAACGCTCCGAGAGCCGCGGCCGCAATTCCTTTTCCGAGAGAGGAAACCACGCCGCCAGTGATGAATACGTATCGCGCCATGGGATTCACCGGATACCTTTTCAAAAACGATTCCACCAGCCCAAAAATTCTTTTCCGGAACTTTCGGAGCGTGGCGTGGGAATCTGAACAAAAGAAAACCGGCAGACCCTAGGGCCTGCCGGCGGTTTATGTCGAAGACCGGCTTACTGTCCCGTCGGGACGCCGGAAGGCTGAGCCGGTGCCGGCGCGGCCGGAGCTGCGGGCGTTGCCGGAGCCGTCGTCGCCGGGGCAGTCGTAGCAGGTGCGGTGGCCTG
>NZ_JALBGX010000222.1:0-6706 GCF_023006465.1 Rhizobium sp. PRIMUS64
GGCGGGCTCCAAGCACGAGCTTTGCGCCGCGCCCGGCCAGCAGCAGCGCCGTGGCTTCGCCGATGCCGCTGCTGGCACCCGTGATTGCAATAACCTTGTCCTTGATATCAGGCATCTTCGTTCTCCTTTGTGCTTTTGAGGATTGCAGGTGCTGCCTGGAGAATCTATGCTGGTTGCTCCATGATTTCGTCGAGATCGTCCAGAACCCATGATCGATCCCTTGTCCGATGTCTTTTCGCTGCTCGAGCTAGAGAGTGCGCGCTGCACACGTTTCGAGGTCGGAGGGCAATGGGCGTTTCGTTTTCCGGCCAAGCCCGCGCTCAAGTTCGTTGCTGTCCTGCGCGGCGCGTGCTCGATCGTTCTGCCGGGTGAGCCGCCATTTTCGCTTGTCGCGGGCGACACCTTCCTGCTTGCCAATGCGCCCGCCTATGTGATCGCCAACGATCTCGATAGGGAGTCGGAGGACGGGATCGCCTTCTTCGACTGGAAGCATTCCAACATCGCCCGGCACGGCGGTGGCGAGACCGCGCTGATCGGCGGCAGCTTCGTCATCGGAGGCGGCAACGCCCGGCTGCTGCTCGACGCGCTGCCGCCGTTCATTCATATCCCGGCCAGCGACCGGGCCGCCGCGCTCCTCAGCACTACGCTCGCAACCCTCGACGACGAACTCGAGGCCGGGCAGATGGGCTCGACGCTGATGACGCGGCGCATGGGCGACATCCTGCTCGTGCAGGCGCTGCGGGCCTATGTGGGCCGGGAGGGTGCTGCCGAAACGGGATGGATCGGCGCGCTGACAAATCCGCAGATCGGCGCGGCGATCAGCCTGATCCACAACAGCCCCGGCCATCGCTGGACGGTCGAGGCGCTGGCGACCCGGATCGGCATGTCGCGCTCCGCCTTTGCGCAACGTTTCAAGGAACTGGTCGGCGTTGCACCCCTCGACTATCTCACGCGCTGGCGCATGCATCGCGCCCGCGAAGCCCTGCGCCGGGAGGATGTCTCGGTCGCCGGCCTTGCCGCGGCACTCGGATATTCCTCCGAAAGCGCCTTCGGAAACGCGTTCAAGCGTGTGTTCGGGCGCGCACCGAAGCGCTACTGGTCGGACGCGAAGGTCGGGTGAGAAGGCTGTTCCGCTTGCGAGGGTTGCTGGGGAATCCTATTGTCCGTCGACAGACCATCGTCCTTGAAGGGGGAGACTTCAATGCCGTCGAGTTTCAATGTCGAAAGTGCTGATGGTTATGAACGGCTGATGGGGCGCTGGAGCAGGAAGCTGGCGCCGATGCTGGTCGACTTCGCCGGTCTCGCGGATGGCGATCGCGTGCTCGATGTCGGCTGCGGCACCGGCAGCCTGGCGTTCACGCTGGCGGAAACGCCGGGTCTGCAGGAGATCGTCGCCGTCGACTATTCGCCGGTTTTCATCGAGGCCGCAACGCGACGCAACACCGATCCGCGGGTCACGATCCGGCAGGCCGATGCCTGCGCGCTTCCCTTCAAGGATAATCGCTTCGACAGGGCGATGTCACTGCTGGTGCTGCATTTCGTGCCGGAGGCGGGAAAGGCGGTGTCCGAGATGTGCCGTGTGGTGCGCCCGGGTGGCGTGGTCGCCGCCGCCGTCTGGGACCATTATGGCGGCATGTCCGGCATGCGGATGATGTGGGATACGGTGGCGATGCTCGACGAAAACGCTCTGCCCCTGCGCCGCAAATATTGTTTCCAGCCGATGATGCGGCCGGGGGAAATGCAGGAGAGCTTCATCGCGCAGGGCCTGGCTGATGTCGAGGAGACCTCGTTGCTGATCCGTATGGAATATCTTTCCTTCGGGGATTACTGGGATCCGATCGCCGCCGGCGAGGGACCGCTCGGCAAATATGTCGCGGGGCTCGACCCGGCGAAGCGAAAAGCGGTCGATAGCGCCGTCAGGGCCGCTTACGAGGCCGGCGAGCCCGATGGGCCACGGTCGTTCGCATCGGTGGCGTGGGCGTGCCGGGGCAGGGTGCCGGGCGGCGGTTAGGTTGGTTGTGATGACCGGCCGTTACGGCCGCATCCGCCTTCCTGCCGATTGGTCTGAGTGCCCGCTCCACTCTCGCTCATTCCTGTGACGAGCACAGGAATGAGGGAAGAGAGGTTGTGGGTTCCCTCTGGCGTCGATGACAAAGGATAGGTGTCGAGGTTCCCATATCGGGGAATGGGAGCGCCCGATGCTGCCGCGCTTCCGCAAGGCAGCGTCGATCACGTAAAACGTGATGGAACTAGGCCAGTATCGCTGACATTATCCCCGCTGTCTCGACTGCGACCGAGCGCTCCCCGCGCAATAGCAGCCCTTGACAGCCACAACCTGCCCGTTTCGGGCACCCCTTCCGACGGCATCCGGAATTGCCCGCCTCGCCGCCGCTTTCGGACGGAGGAATATCAGATGTCCGCTTTGGAAAGCCTGCGCCGGCTGACGCCGCAGCAGCGCAATACCGTCATCGCCAGCTATCTCGGCTGGACGCTCGACGCTTTCGATTTCTTCATTCTCGTCTTTGTTCTCAAATATATCGCCGAGGAATTCCATACCGACGTTCCCGCCGTCTCGGTGGCGATCTTCCTGACGCTTGCCATGCGGGCGCTCGGCGCATTGATCTTCGGGTTGGCCGCCGACCGCTACGGGCGACGCATCACGCTGATGGCCGACGTGCTGCTCTATTCGCTGTTCGAGTTCCTGACGGGCTTTTCCACGGGGCTCACGATGTTTCTTGTGCTCAGGGCGCTCTATGGCATCGCCATGGGCGGCGAATGGGGCGTCGGCGCCTCGCTTGTTATGGAGACGGTGCCGGAGGAAAGCCGCGGCATCGTTTCCGGCATCCTGCAGGCGGGCTATCCCTCGGGCTATCTGATCGCCTCGATCGTGTTCTTCCTGCTCTTCCCGGTGATCGGCTGGCGCGGCATGTTTTTTGTCGGCGCGGTGCCGGCGCTGCTGGTGCTCTACATCAGGCGCAATGTCGAGGAAAGCCCAGCCTTCCTGAAGCGGCAGGCCAAGGGGCGGCGACCATTCCTGTCGGTGCTGCGCGAGAATATTCCGCTGTTCATCTGGGCAGTGCTCCTGATGACGGCGTTCAACTTCTTCAGCCACGGCACGCAGGATATCTACCCGACTTTCCTCGAAACCCAGCGCAACTATTCGAGCTATACGGTCGGCGCCATCGCCATCGTCTACAATATCGGGGCGATCTGCGGCGGGCTGTTCTTCGGCGCACTGTCGCAGCGGATCGGCCGGAAGAAGGCCATCGTCATCGCCGCGCTGATTGCCGTGCCCGTCGCGCCGCTCTGGGCCTATGCGCCCGGGCCGGTGCTGCTCGCCATCGGCGCTTTCCTGATGCAGTTCTTCGTCCAGGGCGCCTGGGGCATCGTGCCGGTGCATCTGAACGAGCTGTCCCCGGACGAGGTGCGCGGCACCTTTCCCGGCTTCGCCTACCAGCTCGGTAACCTGCTCGCCTCGGGCAATGCAACGCTGCAGGCGGGGCTGGCCGCCCGCTGGGACGGCGACTATGCCTATGCGCTCCTGATCGTCGCGGCCGTGGTGGCGTTCATCGTCGCGGCCCTTGCCGGCTTCGGCTACGAGAAGAAGGATGTCCGCTTCGGCACGGAGGAGGCCGAGGGACCGCATGGCGCGATGCGAATCTAGCGCTGCCTGCGGTTATGAAGGCCGGCGGCGATGTCGCCGGCCTTTCCTTGCGGGCTGATATCTGATCGCAGCCGCCCGTTAGGCGCTCACCACGTCGCAGGCGCAGACTCGATCATAAAATGCCTGTCCCCGCCAGACGATGAACGGGAAGAGCCACCAGACCATGGCCGCTATTGTCCAGATGACGTACAACCCAGTCGTACCCTTGTCGGAAGGTATGTATCCGTCGTGGAACATGGCAAGCAATGCGTCGAAGTCTTGCGTCGGATAGATCGGAAACAGCGAGCTTGCGAAAATGGTAGCACTGAAAAGCAAATTCGGGCCGAATTTCAGAATTTCGCGTTTAAGGGCGGAGCCGAGGTTGAGATCTTTCCTATCGATCGATTGCACTCTCAGGAAGAAAACCGCCTTTCCGAATGTGCGACGGCCATTTGCAGAAAAGCAGGCGAAAGCCAGCACGATCAGCCCAATGTTGCCTATGCCGGATATCAAACCGGCATAGGCTGGTAAGGTTTTGGTTACCGGATTGTTGTCTGCGTCTACAGGCATGGTCAGCACTTGAGCTGGCGTCACGTAGTCCCACGGTTCGATCTGAACCGCTACCTGGAGATATCTCTGCTTTCCGAAACCAAGTTGGCGCACTTCGCAGATCTGGTTGGTGCGAAATTCGTTCGGCTTCAACGGCCAACCTGTGTCAACTCTTTTTGCAAGCTGATCGGGCACCTTCTCTGTGCACTCCATGGAGGTCCAACGGGGGAAACGGAAGTCCAGCGAGAACACCGTTGAGATGTAGTGGACTGTTATGAGGATAGCAGCTTGAAAGATGATAACGTCGACGGCAAAGGCCGCGAAGCGCCGCCAGAAGTGGCTCGACGCTAACGTGATGGGTTCCTGCGCCGCAGCTGTATTATCCATGTGCCCCTGTAGATCCGACGCTTTGAATCGTTCCGACGATAAGTACGAATATCCCGGTGTTTAATACAGTGTTTTGCACTCCATCAGGCTCGTAAGCTCTGTTCCCACGCGATTTTACGCTCGGCCGCCGTCTGCTTTTCCGACTCGCGCTTTAGCCGGCCAAGCTGGCCGGTCGCAGCACGGTCATGCTGGAAGGCGAGCCGCCGCGATTCTCGGGCCATCCGGGTCGTCTCGGTGGCGTGACGATATGGCAACCGTCCTCGGGCGTTCCGGGACTTGCCGTCGCGCGGCGGCATGCTAGGTAAGGGCTGCCGGCATCTCCCTGCCGGATCGGTTTTTCCTCCACAGCCCCCGAGTTTCTCCATGTCCTTTTCTCCCGCCGCCGTCTGGCCCGTCGTCATGCTGTTTGCCTCCAACATCTTCATGACCTTTGCCTGGTACGGGCATCTGAAGCACAAGAGCAGCGCGATCTTCCTCGCCATCATCGTCAGCTGGGGCATTGCCTTCTTTGAATATTGCCTGGCGGTGCCGGCCAACCGCATCGGATCGGCGGTCTATACGACGGCTCAGTTGAAGACGATGCAGGAGGTGATCACGCTGATCGTCTTTTCCGGCTTCTCGATTTTCTGGCTCGGCGAGAACCTGACCTGGAACCATGCGATCGGCTTTGCCCTGATCGCAATTGGCGCATCCTTCATCTTCCGTGCATAAACTTTAGCCTTTTCAACAGATTACAAATCGTCCATGTCTAGATATCGCCACATTTCCTACAGATTGGCGTCGCAATCGGCTGGCAGCCTGTCACCTCAAGCATTTCCGGGCACGGAAATGCTCTGGCTTTTGTTTGACGCAATTCCGGACACAAAACCGCGACGCACTTTTGTTGGAATTGCTTAAGCGGTGATCATGAGGTGAACGGCCATGAGCCTGTCTTTCCCAACCATGGCGGCGATCCGGTTCGGTTATGGCTTCCGGCCGGGCGAGGCGCCGCCCAGCAGCAAGGACGAGCTCATCGGCCAGCTGCGCAAGGGGGAGGCGGCGATGCCGGACTTTCCCCTCGGCGGCCCAGACATGCGCCACCAGGCGATTCTCAGCCTGCAGCAGCAGCTCAAGCAGATCCGGCAGGACGCCAAGACGGTGACCGACGATACGACGCAGCGCGAGATCCGCAAAGGGGTGCAGCATCAGGCGCAGCAGCAGTTTCAACATGATGCGAACCTGCGGCTGATGCAGGCGGTGTTGTCGCCGTACGGCTTCTACGAGCGGCTGGCGACCTTCTGGACCGATCATTTCTCCACCAGCGCCAACAAGAGCCTGCCGATGCGCCTCATCGTGCCGCTCTACGAGGCCGAGGCGGTCCGGCCGTTCATATCAGGCAAGTTCGGCGATATGCTGCGCAATGCCACCGCCCATCCGGCCATGCTGATCTATCTCGACCAGGCGGATTCACTCGGGCCGGATTCGGCCGGCGGCATGAAACGCAACAAGGGGCTGAACGAAAATCTCGGCCGCGAACTGCTGGAGCTGCACACGCTCGGCGCCGGCAGCGGCTATAGCCAGGCGGACGTCACGGCGGCTGCCATGGTACTGACGGGGCTCACCATCGACCGCAAGGAGATGGACATTGCCTTCCGGCCAAATATATCAGAACCCGGCTCGCATGAGGTGCTCGGCGTCAGCTATGGCGGGCGCAGGCGCTCGCGCGACGATTATCTCGACATGCTCGACGATCTCGCGCTCCATCCGAAGACGGCGGCGCATATCAGCCGCAAGCTCGCGGTGCATTTCATCTCCGACCAGCCCGACGAGGGGATGGTGTCCGACATGGCCGAAGCCTGGAAGAAAACGGATGGCGACCTCACCGCCGTCTACACTGCGATGCTCGACCATCCCGCCGCCTGGCGCGACGAGGGCGCCAAGGCGCGCCAGCCTTTCGACTACGTCGTCGCCGGCCTGAGGGCTTTGAATGCGGGACCGGTCAACGGCGTCGTCGGCAGTTTCCTGGCCGCCAACCAGCAGGGTACCGACGAGGGCGACATGGCAGCGAACACGCCTGGCATGGCAGGAGCGCCGGTGCCGACGGATCCCGCCGGCGAGGCGAGGGAGAAGCGCCTCAAAGCCTTCCAG
>NZ_JALBGX010000223.1:0-6591 GCF_023006465.1 Rhizobium sp. PRIMUS64
CCGCATCATGGCGATCGGCCAGGAGCGCGACACCTGGCGCCAGCGGGCGGCAAGCGCCGAAGATCATGTCGCGACGCTGCGTGAGCGCGAGGAAGAGGCGCGCGAAGAGGCAGCCGAGCTCGAACTGGCGCCGGATGAATTCGACGACAAGCGCCGCGCCCTGCTCAGCGAATTGCAAAAGGCCGAGGAGGCGCGCCGACAGGCCAGCGATCTCCTGGCCGAGGCCGAACGCATCCAGCGCGAGGCCGACCAAAAGGCGACGACGGCGCTGTCGGAACTTGCCGAATGCCGTGAACGCCGCGGCCGCGCCGAGGAGCGCCTGGTCTCCGCCCGCGAGAAGCGGCAGGAAAGCGAAGGCCGCATCCGCGAGGTCCTGAACGTCGCGCCGCACGAGGCGCTGCAGCTGACCGGGCGCCCGACCATGCAGGCGCTTCCCGATCCGCGCGAAGTCGAGCGCGAGCTCGAACGCCTGCGGATCGAGCGCGAGCGGCTGGGTGCTGTCAACCTGCGCGCCGACGAGGAACAGAAGGAGCTGAGCGAGAAGCTCGAAGCCTTGATCAAGGAACGCGACGACGTCATCGATGCGATCCGCAAGCTGCGCGGCGCCATCCAGAGCCTCAACCGCGAGGGCCGCGAACGGCTGATCGCCGCCTTCGACATCGTCAACGCCCAGTTCCAGCGGCTGTTCACCCATCTTTTCGGCGGCGGCACCGCCGAGCTGCAGCTGATCGAATCCGACGATCCGCTGGAAGCCGGCCTGGAAATCCTCGCCCGTCCGCCCGGCAAGAAGCCGCAGACCATGACGCTGCTCTCGGGCGGCGAGCAGGCGCTGACGGCAATGGCGCTGATCTTCGCCGTCTTCCTCACCAATCCGGCGCCGATCTGCGTGCTCGACGAAGTGGACGCGCCGCTCGACGACCACAATGTCGAGCGCTACTGCAACCTGATGGACGAAATGGCGGCCTCCACCGAAACCCGCTTCGTCATCATCACCCACAATCCGATCACCATGGCCCGCATGAACCGCCTCTTCGGCGTCACCATGGCCGAGCAGGGCGTCTCCCAGCTCGTCTCCGTCGACCTGCAAATGGCCGAGCGCCTGCGCGAGATTGCCTAAAGCAATTCCAGGAAAAGTGCGCAGCGGTTTTCCGTCCGGAATTGCGAAACTAAAGACAATAATTCCAGGAAAAGTGCGCAGCGGTTTTCCGTCCGGGATTGCGTGAAACCAGGCAGGCGCAATTTCAGCAAAGGTGCGGCGCGGTTTTGCGCCCAGAAATTGCGTAAAATCAAGGGCCGAGCAATAAACACCAAAAAAGGTCGGCTCTCTTGTCGCTTGTACCCCATTTGGGTGATGCTCTTTTCGCTGACTTGCATTAGAAGTTGTTTCAACGCAACCTAATTACTCTGCTGAAAAGCGGGCGACCAAAGGTTGCGCATTGTCGAATTTGCGTGCGGTTTTCCGGGCGAGGGCAAGAACCGGAAACCGAGAGCAAATCTTGGGAAGTAGCGATCTATTTTCCCAGGAATTGCGTATGACAAGGTCAGAGCGGTTCTCTTTACAAAAAGCTGAGCCGTTCCTGGGTTGAGGGACCCCCCGTCCGGTTTTCCTGGCCGGACGGAAACAAGGCTTTGCGGGACATTGTTGCAGTCCCGCAAAGCTTTTTTTATGCCTTGTATGCTGTTTGGGCGCCTTTCAACCGTTTCGATGCCGGCCGCGGCCAAGATTTATTGTGCAGCGCAACATTCTGCCGCATTTGTCGATTTTCATTTCAACACCAACGGATTAAGCTAATCCCGATTTGGTGTTGGGGGGAAGATGACCAAGTGGGTCTATAGGTTCGGCGACGGGCAGGCTGAGGGTCGGGCGCGCGATCACGAGATTCTGGGCGGCAAGGGCGCCAATCTGGCGGAAATGTGCGCGCTCGGATTGCCGGTGCCGCCGGGGCTGACGATCGTCAGCGATGCCTGCAACACCTATTACAAGAATGGCCGCCACATCGAGGATGCGGTGAAGGCGGAGGTGCGCGCCGGCATATCGGCGATCGAGGCGGTCACCGGCCGCCACTTCGGTTCCGTCAGCCAGCCGCTGCTGCTCTCGGTGCGCTCCGGCGCCCGCGTCTCGATGCCGGGGATGATGGACACGGTGCTCAATCTCGGCCTCAACGACGAGACCGTGCAGGCGCTGGGTCATGATGCCGGCGACGCGCGTTTTGCCTGGGACAGCTACCGCCGCTTCATCCAGATGTATGCCGATGTCGTCATGGGCCTCGGCAACGACGCCTTCGAGGAGATCCTGGAAGACGAGAAGGCCAAGCTCGGCCATGAATTCGATACCGAACTCAGCGCCTCGGAATGGCAGCATATCGTCTCGCTCTACAAGAAGCTGATCGAGGAGGAGCTGGAGCGGGAATTCCCGCAGGATCCCGAAGTCCAGCTCTGGGGCGCGGTCGGCGCCGTCTTTTCCAGCTGGATGAGCGCGCGCGCCGTCACCTACCGCCAGCTCCACAATATTCCGGAAGGCTGGGGCACGGCGATCAACATCCAGGCGATGGTCTTCGGCAATCTCGGCAATTCGTCCGCCACCGGCGTTGCCTTCACCCGCAACCCCTCGACCGGCGAGAGGGCGCTTTACGGCGAATTCCTGGTCAATGCCCAGGGCGAGGATGTGGTGGCCGGCATCCGCACGCCGCAAAGCATCACCGAGGAGGGGCGGATTTCCTCGGGCTCCGAAAAACCCTCGATGGAAAAGCTGATGCCCGAGGCGTTTCGCGAGCTCTGCCACATCTGCACCGAGCTCGAGATCCATTACCGCGACATGCAGGATATCGAATTCACCATCGAGCGCGGCAGGCTGTGGATGCTGCAGACCCGTTCGGGCAAACGCTCGACGCGGGCGGCAATGAAGATCGCCGTCGACATGGTCGACGAGGGGGTGATTACCGAGGATGAGGCGGTGCTGCGCATCGAGCCCTCCAGCCTCGACCAGCTGCTGCATCCCACCATCGATCCGCGCGTCACCCGCCAGGTGATCGGCACCGGGCTGCCGGCGTCGCCGGGCGCTGCCACCGGCGCCATCGTCTTCACCGCGGAAGAGGCCGTCGAGGCGGAATCCGAAGGCCGCAAGGTCATTCTGCTCAGGGTCGAGACCAGCCCCGAGGATATTCACGGCATGCATGCCGCCGAAGGCATTCTCACCACCCGCGGCGGCATGACCAGCCATGCGGCGGTCGTTGCCCGCGGCATGGGCATCCCCTGCGTCGTCGGCGCCGGCACCATGCGCATCGATCAGCGCAACGAGCGGCTGCTCGGCATCGGCGTCACGCTGAAGAAGGGCGATATCATCACCATCGACGGCTCGGCCGGCCAGGTGCTGAAGGGCGAGGTGCCGATGATCCAGCCGGCGCTGTCGGGCGATTTCGGCCGCATCATGGGCTGGGCCGACCGCGCCCGGCGCATGACGGTGCGCACCAATGCCGATACGCCGGCCGATGCGCTGGCCGCCCGCTCCTTCGGCGCCGAAGGCATCGGCCTTTGCCGCACCGAGCACATGTTCTTCGAGGGCGAGCGCATCCATGTGATGCGCGAGATGATCCTTGCCGTCGATGAGACGGGCAGGCGGCTGGCGCTCGACAAGCTGCTGCCGATGCAGCGCCTCGATTTCACCGGCCTCTTCACCGTCATGCACGGCCTGCCGGTAACGATCCGCCTGCTCGATCCGCCGCTGCACGAATTCCTGCCGAAAACCGACGACGAGGTGGCCGAGGTCGCCTTCGCCATGGGCATGGAGCCCTCCGTGCTTCGCCAGCGCGTCGATGCGCTGCACGAGTTCAACCCGATGCTCGGCCATCGCGGCTGCCGGCTGGCGATCTCCTATCCCGAAATCGTCGAGATGCAGGCCCGCGCCATCTTCGAGGCAGCGATTGCCGCAGCCCAGGAGACCGGGGCCGCCGTCGTGCCGGAGATCATGGTGCCGCTCGTCGGTCTCCGCGCCGAGCTCGATTACGTCAAGGCGCGGATCGATGCCGTCGCCGGCGACGTGATGAGCGAGGCCGGCATGAAGATCGATTATCTCGTCGGCACGATGATCGAGCTGCCGCGTGCGGCCCTTCGCGCCCATGTGATTGCCGAAGCCGCCGAATTTTTCTCCTTCGGCACCAACGACCTGACGCAGACCACCTTCGGCATCTCGCGCGACGATGCCTCGGCCTTCATCCCCACCTATCAGCGCAAGGGCATCATCGAGCACGATCCCTTCATCTCGCTCGATTTCGACGGTGTCGGCGAATTGATCAGCATCGCCGCCGAACGCGGCCGGCGCACCCGCAACGACATGAAGCTCGGCATCTGCGGCGAACATGGCGGCGACCCGGCCTCGATCCGCTTCTGCGAGACGATCGGCCTCGATTATGTCTCCTGCTCGCCGTTCCGCGTGCCGATCGCCAGGCTGGCGGCGGCGCAGGCGGTGATTTCAAACGGTCTGGACGAGATCAGGCGCGGTCCGAAAGAGCTGCGGGGAAGCCTGTAAAATAGGGCGCCCGTGGCGCTCAGTGATGATACCGCCAGCGATCGCGGTAGATATAAGGCCCGTTCAGATCCCAGGCCATGCTCTGCATCATCTCGGCACTCTGCGCTCGCGATTCAGCGCGCCGGTCGAGATCGATGCGTTGCAGGCAGGTGGCAAAACCATCCGTGCCGCGGCGGAAGCCATAGCTTAGGCAGCGCTGCTCATCCGCCGCCCGCCGCTCCTCCGGCGTCATCGTCTGGCAGGCCGAGAGCCCGGCGACGATGGTGGCCATGACGGTGATGAGAAGACGAATGCGCATTGGTGTGTTCCTTGGAATGCCTGCTCCGAGCAAAGGCCATTCGGGCGAGGGCGTCAAGCCGCTCTTGGCCCGGGAGATCGCTGAGACCGGCCCCTCATCCGGCTGCCGCCACCTTCTCCCCGCGCGCGGGGCGAAGGGGACATGCCGCGACCTCTCCATTCCCCACTAACCTCTCGCAGGGCACGTCCCCTCTCCCCGTTTTTACGGGGAGAGGGTTAGGGTGAGGGGCAGCCATACGGCACGACCAGCATCGTCACGCCGCCCCAGCCGGATCCCCAATCGGCAGCAGTGCCGGATTGAGCGGCGGATCCTGGGGATTCTTCGTATCGGCCGGATCCTGCGCCGGCGTCAGCGGCGGTTTTTGCTGGATGGGGTCGGGAATGCCGGGTGTCGGCGTCGGCCCGCGCGGCGTATCGGCATTGGGTGTCGGGATCGGGTCTTTGTTGGGCATGAGTGCCTCCTTTTCGAAAAAGGAACGGCAGCCTCAGCACTTGGTTCCACTTTCGCCGGCCAAGCTTTCTATGCATGAGGGGCATTCCTCTGTATGAGGAAAGCATGGCCTCTCCAAAAGAGGCCGGAATCACTGGAACGAGCATGGCCCTTCGCGATCGATTTTCGAAAAAACTGAACTGTCCGCAATGCGGCAATGAGGGCTTCGCCGAAGCCTCGGAAGTCGACGATCCCAAGCGCAAGCACCCGGATTTCAAGGTCGATCAGCTGCCGCGCGGCTTTGGCGTGCAGCGGCCCTCGAACAACCAGGAAAATTTCATGATCAAATGCGAATGCGGGCGCAAGTTTCCCTTCCGCAGTGTTGCGGAAGCCGCGGCCGAGCGCCGCTGACATCTTGATCTAGAACTTAGATCCGCTCCAGCAGTTCGATGAAGGCATCGGCGAAACGCACCAGCGGCGCGGTCTCTTCGTCGGGCGCCTGCATGCGGATCTCCGTGCCGTGATCGTCGAGCAGCGCCAGCACCACGCGCATCTCCTGGCCGTCATCCGGAATGCGCAGCACGGCAATGCGCCGGCAATTCTGCACGAGGCCGCCGGCCGGCAGGTCAAACAGCAGTTCGCCGCCGGAGCGTGCCGCCGCCTGGCGCACCGCCTCGCAGAAGCCGGCATCGCCGCCGGCATAACCTTCGAGCGAAAGTTCGAGCTCGAGCAGCTCCATCGGCAGCATCGGCTCGGACTGGTGGTCGATCCCGCCAAGCGCAGACGCCTGCGGCCTTGCTGCAATCTCGGGTGAAATCATCCCGTCTCTCCTCTACATCTGGAGATGAAACCGCGGCAGAATGGCCCTTTTTTGACATATCAGCAAGGGCTTATGAAGCCGCCGCCGTTTCACCATGGCCTTCCGCCGCGGATTCCAACGCAATGCCTCAGACAATAGTTTCAATTTAGTCGAATCTTGCCCCAGATCCGGATGATTTTAGGCCGGGCCGGCCTAAAATCTGAATCCGGATCTAAATCAAAGAATAGAGCATGATGTCGTCCGAAAACCGCTTCACACTTTTCGGCATCATGCTCTAAACAGGGTTGAGGCGATTTGCGTGGTCGAACGCGCGGGCGCTGACGAGCAACCGGTAAGTTTGATGGCCATCCGCTTCGACCGCCCCGTTTCCAACGCCGCCCGCTTTTCGCGGCTGCTCGGGGCGTTTTCCCTGGTGCTGGCGCTGGCTGTGATGATCGCCCACCGCTTCGGCGGCCTCGCCACACCCTATCTGGTGCTGCTGCTGATTGCCGCCGCCGGCGGCGCGCTGCTCGCCGTCAT
>NZ_JALBGX010000224.1:2500-6554 GCF_023006465.1 Rhizobium sp. PRIMUS64
ATAAAAGTTTTGCATCGGCTTCGAGCTGGTGCGTGTTCTGCATACATTGTGAAGAGAAGATTGATCTGGAGGCTTCCAGGTGTTGTGGGTTTTGCCCATGATGTCCGAGCCCAGTTCCTGTGAAACCATGGATGGCCTAGCCGGCCGGATGTGGTGGAGGAATTGGAGGTAGGTAGGAAGCTTGTCGCTCTGGATCGTCAGCGTAAACCGCGTAGCGGTTTATCGCGTGTTGTTCGTTGCCTTTGGGCATCGTCTGACGGACGATCGGATTACCGTTGCCTGACCGCGCGGTATCGGATCCAATCTCGAGAAGCTGGTCTTAAGACAGGCTGCAAGCGAGCTGCTCGGCGTAGCTCCAATAAAGCAGACCTGTCGAACACGTTAATGGCATTGTTGGATTGACTGGGTTGTAAAAGGTAACCCGGTCTGTTGCTGTTTCTTATGGAGCGAGCAACGAGATGATGAGCATTGGCAATGAGAACGATTAAGTGTCGTAAGGGCATTTGGTGGATGCCTTGGCATGCACAGGCGATGAAGGACGTGATACGCTGCGAAAAGCCGTGGGGAGCTGCGAATGAGCTTTGATCCATGGATCTCCGAATGGGGCAACCCACCTTAAATGCTTGGAAAATCATTCTGGTTGTCTGGCCTTTGGCCCGGCAACCCGAGTGGTTTCCAAGCATTGTGATAAGGTATCTACACCTGAATACATAGGGTGTAAGAAGCGAACGCAGGGAACTGAAACATCTAAGTACCTGCAGGAAAGGACATCAACCGAGACTCCGCAAGTAGTGGCGAGCGAACGCGGACCAGGCCAGTGGCAATTGTGATTAAAGTGGAACGCTCTGGAAAGTGCGGCCGTAGTGGGTGACAGCCCCGTACGCGTAGATATCATGATTGTCCTAGAGTAGGGCGGGACACGAGAAATCCTGTCTGAACATGGGGAGACCACTCTCCAAGCCTAAGTACTCGTGCATGACCGATAGCGAACAAGTACCGTGAGGGAAAGGTGAAAAGCACCCCGACAAGGGGAGTGAAATAGAACCTGAAACCGGATGCCTACAAACAGTCGGAGCCCGCAAGGGTGACGGCGTACCTTTTGTATAATGGGTCAACGACTTAGTGTAACAAGCAAGCTTAAGCCGGTAGGTGTAGGCGAAGCGAAAGCGAGTCTGAATAGGGCGATTTAGTTTGTTGCATTAGACCCGAAACCGAGTGATCTAGCCATGAGCAGGTTGAAGGTTGGGTAACACCAACTGGAGGACCGAACCCGCATCTGTTGCAATAGATTGGGATGACTTGTGGCTAGGGGTGAAAGGCCAATCAAACTCGGAAATAGCTGGTTCTCCGCGAAATCTATTTAGGTAGAGCGTCGAGCGAATACCCCCGGGGGTAGAGCACTGGATGGGCTATGGGGACTCACCGTCTTACTGATCCTAACCAAACTCCGAATACCGGGGAGTACTACTCGGCAGACACACGGCGGGTGCTAACGTCCGTCGTGAAAAGGGCAACAACCCTAACCTCCAGCTAAGGTCCCCAAGTCATGGCTAAGTGGGAAAGGATGTGAGGATCCCAAAACAACCAGGATGTTGGCTTAGAAGCAGCCATCATTTAAAGAAAGCGTAACAGCTCACTGGTCTAAATAAGGGTCTTTGCGCCGAAAATGTAACGGGGCTGAAGCCATGCACCGAAGCTGAGGATTTGCGAGCAATCGCAAGTGGTAGCGGAGCGTTCCGTAAGCTGATGAAGGGAGACCCGTGAGGGCTCCTGGAGGTATCGGAAGTGCGAATGTTGACATGAGTAACGATAAAGAGGGTGAGAGACCCTCTCGCCGAAAGACCAAGGGTTCCTGCTTAAAGTTAATCTGAGCAGGGTTAGCCGGCCCCTAAGGCGAGGCAGAAATGCGTAGTCGATGGGAACCACGTTAATATTCGTGGGCCTGGTGGTAGTGACGGATTGCACAAGTTGTTCATTCTAATTGGATTGGATGGGCAGCGGAGCGGTTCCAGGAAATAGCTCCACCGTATAGACCGTACCCGAAACCGACACAGGTGGTCAGGTAGAGTATACCAAGGCGCTTGAGAGAACTATGTTGAAGGAACTCGGCAAATTGCACGCGTAACTTCGGAAGAAGCGTGACCCCATGCTAGGCAACTATTATGGGGTGGCACAGACCAGGGGGTAGCGACTGTTTATCAAAAACACAGGGCTCTGCGAAGTCGCAAGACGACGTATAGGGTCTGACGCCTGCCCGGTGCTGGAAGGTTAAGAGGAGAGGTGCAAGCTTTGAATCGAAGCCCCAGTAAACGGCGGCCGTAACTATAACGGTCCTAAGGTAGCGAAATTCCTTGTCGGGTAAGTTCCGACCTGCACGAATGGCGTAACGACTTCCCCGCTGTCTCCAACATAGACTCAGTGAAATTGAATTCCCCGTGAAGATGCGGGGTTCCTGCGGTCAGACGGAAAGACCCCGTGCACCTTTACTATAGCTTTACACTGGCATTCGTGTCGGCATGTGTAGGATAGGTGGTAGGCTTTGAAGCGGGGACGCCAGTTTCCGTGGAGCCATCCTTGAAATACCACCCTTATCGTCATGGATGTCTAACCGCGGCCCGTTATCCGGGTCCGGGACAGTGTATGGTGGGTAGTTTGACTGGGGCGGTCGCCTCCGAAAGAGTAACGGAGGCGCGCGATGGTGGGCTCAGACCGGTCGGAAATCGGTCGTCGAGTGCAATGGCATAAGCCCGCCTGACTGCGAGACTGACAAGTCGAGCAGAGACGAAAGTCGGTCATAGTGATCCGGTGGTCCCGCGTGGAAGGGCCATCGCTCAACGGATAAAAGGTACGCCGGGGATAACAGGCTGATGACCCCCAAGAGTCCATATCGACGGGGTTGTTTGGCACCTCGATGTCGGCTCATCGCATCCTGGGGCTGGAGCAGGTCCCAAGGGTTTGGCTGTTCGCCAATTAAAGCGGTACGTGAGCTGGGTTCAGAACGTCGTGAGACAGTTCGGTCCCTATCTGCCGTGGGTGTAGGAATATTGACAGGATCTGTCCCTAGTACGAGAGGACCGGGATGGACATATCTCTGGTGGACCTGTTGTCCTGCCAAGGGCATAGCAGGGTAGCTATATATGGACGGGATAACCGCTGAAGGCATCTAAGCGGGAAACCCACCTGAAAACGAGTATTCCCTATCAGAGCCGTGGAAGACGACCACGTTGATAGGCCGGGTGTGGAAGTGCGGCAACGCATGAAGCTTACCGGTACTAATAGCTCGATCGGCTTGATCGTTCTCATTGACTATGCTCATCTCAAGGCGACCGCAAAGCGGTCGTCCGGATCGATGATGCAAGACCTTTGTCCTGACGCGCCAATGGCGCTGCGGACGGCCCGCGCTACCAAGCGCGACGGCCTCTGGCCTGTATGGGTGCCACAAGCATCCGCAGTCAGAAGAGGTTCCAAAGACGTGTTCAAAAAAAGAAAACAGGCTAATGCCTGCCAGCTTCTCAAAACATATAGTTGCGCTTTGCCGACCTGGTGGTTATGGCGGGGTGGCTGCACCCGTTCCCTTTCCGAACACGGCCGTGAAACGCCCCTGCGCCCATGGTACTTCGTCTTAAGACGCGGGAGAGTAGGTCGCTGCCAGGTCTGCAAAGCGCAACTAATCAATCTTCTCATCACTAAACAAACGGCCCAAAGCCGAAACAAAAGGGCCGCTCACAAAGCGGCCTTTCGTGTTATAATACACCAGCAAATCCCAGCGATTTGCGCATGGCGCGGGGTGGAGCAGCCCGTTCGGCCTGAAATCGATCCACTGGATCGATTCCTTCACGGCCTCACCTCGTCAGGCTACGCCTGACAGCGCTCCCGGGCTCAAACAGCTCGGAATACATTAACGCGGGGTGGAGCAGCCCGGTAGCTCGTCAGGCTCATAACCTGAAGGCCGCAGGTTCAAATCCTGCCCCCGCAACCAGATACACAAAGGCCCGCCTCGTGCGGGCTTTTGTGTATCTCGTAACGGGTCGAGGATTTAACGCCTCCTCAGGGG
>NZ_JALBGX010000225.1:0-6545 GCF_023006465.1 Rhizobium sp. PRIMUS64
ATCGCCGCCGTCCCGGGCGCAGAGGGCCGTCTCGTGTCCCTGACCCTTGACGGCAGCGCCAGCCGGGAGGCGCATGAACGCACCGCCGCCGCACTTGCCGCGGATGCCGGTTTTACCGCCGCTTTCTGTATGAATGACTTCATCGCCGTCGGCGTGCTCGAAGCCGTCACCGAGGCCGGGCTGCGTGTGCCGGAGGATTTCGCGATTGTCGGTTTCGACGATCTGCCCTGCGCGCTGATGACAAGTCCGCAACTTTCCACCATGCGCGTCGACCGCGCTGCCCTCGGGCGCGAAGCCGTTTCGCTGATGCTGTCCCGCTTCCGCAACAGGACGGCCGCTGCGCGCCATATCTGCCAGGCGGTCATTCCCATTCCGGGAGGAACCGTTCCGAACATCGAAAACCCGTGAGTGATGCCGATGACCTATGATCCCGCCAGCGCCAACCCGCTCGCAGGCAATCCGCTGGAAACCCGCGCCGATATGAGCCGTGCGCTGCTTGCGCTCTTTGATCCGCTGCTTGCCTGTTTCTCGAACGGCAATGCCCGCGTCACCCTCAATGGCGGCGGCGCCCATTTCGACCGGGCAGCGGCCGATCTCGAAGGGTTCGCCCGCCCGCTCTGGGGATTGGCGCCGCTTGGCGCAGGCAAGGGCGACTTCGCCCATTGGCATCGTTTCGCCGAGGGTCTCGCAAATGGCACCGATCCCGCCCATCCGGAATATTGGGGAACGGTCAATGGCCGCGATCAGCGGATGGTTGAGCTTGCCGCTCTCGGTTTTGCCCTGGCGCTGGTGCCCGAAAAAATCTGGGAACCGCTCGATGCGCGCGCCCGCAGCAATGTCGTCGCCTATCTCAAGCATGTCAGGCAGTTCGATTATGCTGACAACAACTGGAAATTCTTCCGGATCTTCGTCGATATCGCGCTCGATCGTCTCGGCGCCGATTTCGACCGCAGCCTGACGCGGCAATATCTTGAGGAGCTCGAAGGCTTTTATATCGGCGACGGCTGGTATCGCGACGGAAACGTGCGCCGTATCGACCACTACATTCCCTTCGCCATGCATTTCTATGGCCTGATCTATTCGAAGCTCGTCGATGACGATTATGCAAAGCGCTACCGCGAGCGCGCGGTCCTCTTCGCCCGGGATTTCCGGCACTGGTTTGCCGCTGACGGGGCGACGATCCCCTTCGGCCGCAGCCTGACCTATCGTTTTGCCTGCGCCGGCTTCTGGTCCGCGCTCGCCTTTGCCGATGTCGAGGCCCTGCCCTGGGGCGAGGTCAAGCATCTCTGTCTGCAGCATCTGCGCTGGTGGAAGGACAAGCCGATTGCCGATCGCGACGGCGTGCTGTCGATCGGCTTCGGCTATCCGAACCTGCTGATGTCGGAGAGTTACAATTCCGCCGGCTCGCCCTACTGGGCCTTCAAGGCCTTCCTGCCGCTGGCGATCGCTGAGGATCACCCATTCTGGACGGCGAAGGAAAAAGTGCCGGAGCAGGCGCCTGACATCGTTCCCCAGCGTCATCCCGGCATGGTGATCATGCGGGCGGGCGGCGATGTCGTGGCGCTGTCTTCCGGCCAGGAAAACCTGCAGATGCGGTGCGGCACGGAAAAATATGCGAAGTTTGCTTATTCCGCTCGATACGGCTTCAGTGTCGAGGCCGATGAGCGTGCCTTTGCGCTTGCCGCCTTCGATTCAGCGCTTGCCTTCAGCGATGACGGCCTTCACTACCGCGTGCGCGAAACGAACGAGGAAGCCAGGCTCGCAGGTGACGTGCTCTATGCGAAGTGGTCGCCTTTCCCAGATGTCGACGTCGAAACCTGGCTCGTGCCGGTCGCACCCTGGCACATCCGCTTCCACCGGATCAGGACAAGCCGGCCGTTGCGGATTGCCGAAGGCGGATTTGCCATCGGCCGCCGGGATTTCGAGCTGGATACGCTATCCGCGTCGAATGGGGTTGCCTATGCGATCGGCGAAGCCGATTTCACCGGCATTCTCGATCTCGGCTCTTCGGTCAAACGTTCGGGGCTTGTCCAGAAGGCAATGCCCAACACCAATGTGATCGTCGCGAAAACCCTCGTGCCGCAGCTGCGCGGGCAGATTTCGGCCGGTGAAACCATCCTGGTGACGGCAGTGCTGGCACTTGACGATCCCGCTGCTGTCTCGTCTGTCTGGACGAACCCGCCGAAAGCGCCTGACATTGCAGCGCTGGAGGCCCTAGTGAAGGAAAAGGGCGTGACAGTCAGCGCCATCGAAGCGCCGGGACAGATGCCATGAGCCAGCCGGCCATCGTCTTTGCCATGCAACCGTCGCGCACGGAGCATGTGCTGCCGGATGAGGTCCTGCGCCGGCTGAGTGGCATCGGTCGCCTGCTGGATCCCAAACCGCTGCAGCGCTTCGACGACGAGCGTGCGAGACGTCTGCTAGCCCAAGCCGAAATCCTGATCACCGGCTGGGGCGGGCCCTATGTCGGGCCCGAAATCCTCGCCGCCGCGCCGCATCTTAAGCTCATCGTCCATGCGGCGGGCACGGTCAAAGGCGTCATAGACGACGCCATCTTCGAAGCCGGTATCCCGGTCAGCCATTCGGCCGAGGCCAATGCCGTGCCGGTGGCCGAATTCACGCTGGCGGCGATCATCTTCGCCGGCAAGCGCGTTTTCCGTTTCCGCGATCTCTACGTCGCCGACCGAAACCGCAACCGCACCCATCCGATGCAGCGCGAAGCGATCGGAAATTACCGCCGCAACGTTGGCATCGTCGGCGCTTCGCGCATCGGCCGGCGCGTCATCGAGCTCTTGAAACCCTTTGATTATAGACTGCTGCTCGCCGATCCGACGCTTGATGCCGCCGAGGCAGCCGGCCTCGGAACGGAAAAGGTCGATCTCGACGAACTGATGCGGCAAGCGGACATCGTTTCCCTGCATGCGCCGTCGCTGCCGTCGACGCGGCATATGATCGATGCGCGAAGGCTGTCGCTGATGAAGGACGGCGCGACGCTCGTCAACACGGCGCGCGGCATTCTCATCGATGAGGCCGCGCTGCTTTCGGCGCTCAAGACCGGCCGTATCGACGCGGTCCTCGATGTCACCGATCCGGAGATCCCGGAGGCGGGTTCTGCTTTCTACGATCTGCCGAACGTCTTTCTGACACCGCATATTGCCGGCGCTATTGGATTGGAACGGGCGCGCCTCGGCGAGATGGCAGTGGACGAGGTAGAGCGCTTCGTGACTGGTCAGCCGCTGCTCTACCAGATCCATCAGGCTAATCTCGAAAACATCGCCTGAGGCGCGTCGAGCGGCTTAGAGTTCGGAATTGCGTAAAACAAAGAGATAGAGCATTTCCGTGATTCGGAGAAAAACGGAAACCCTCTAGGCAACAGGCATCAGCGCGACGTCCTCAGCGAATTTGGCGAACCATCATTGGCAAGTTCGGGCATGAGATCGGCAATGTTGACCACCTTGCCGGTGCGCGAACTCGTCAGCGCGGCAATGCCGCAAAGCACGGACATGGCGCCCGCCCGCGTGCCGGCGCGCTGGGCGAGCCTGTCTTCAATATCGGGTTTGAAGATCATGTTGCGCATCCGGTCGTCGCCGCCGTAGTGGCCGCCTGTGAAATGCGGAACGACGATGCGCTCCACCGCCTCTTTGCCGTTCGGGAAATTGCGGATGAGGAGGATGGTGTCCTCCTTCGGCTCTTCCCAGGGCTGGGCCTCATATTGACGAAGCTCGATGCGCCCTTTGGTGCCGTTGAAGGCAAGGTGGTGGCCTTCGATCGGTTGGAAAGTGTTCAGCGAATAAGAGACATGGACGTTGTTGCGGTAACGGAGCGACACCACCATCGTATCAGGAATGTCGATGTCCTCGCGGAAGACGCAGCCGTCTCGGAAGTAGCCGTCGATCTTCGAGGGATCCTCGTAGAGTGAATCGAGGAAGGGATCGGCCTCGAGATCGAGGTAGTAGTCGCATTCATGCGTGTGCGGACAGAGCTTGCAGCGCGGGCCGCGGAACGGGCCCTTGCGGCCGTAATTCTGCAGGTCGGCGAAGGAGGTGACGGCGTCGGGATCGCTGTCGAGATACCAATTCAGCAGATCGAAATGATGGGTCGCCTTGTGGACGAACAGACTGCCGGAATTTTCCGTATAGGCATGCCAGCGGCGGAAGTAGTCGGCGCCGTGCTTGGTGTTCAGATACCAGTGGAAGTCGACCGAGGTGACCCGGCCGATTTCGCCGGCATTCAGCAGTTCCTTGATCTTCGCAGCCGTCGGCGCATAGCGATAGTTGAAGGACACATCGACCCGGCGACCCGTGCGCTTTTCGGCATCCAGAATCCGGCGAATCTTTTCGACCGAGGTCGTCATTGGCTTTTCGGTAATGACGTCGATGCCGGACTCCAGCGCCCGCACGACAATGTCGTCATGCGTATGGTCGGGCGTACAGACGATGACCAGATCCGGCTTCTGCTCGTTGAGCATCGAATCGATGTTTTCGTAGAGCGGTGCATTGCTGCCGATCATGTTACGCGCGCGTTCCCCGCGCAGCGAATTCTTCTCGACGATCGCGGTCAGGTCGACGTGCTCGCGCCAGCCGGCAAGCAGATCCTTGCCCCACATGGTGGTGCCGCGGTTTCCCGTACCGATCAGGGCAAAACGGCGTTTTTCCATCGAATGATCCTCCTGCATGCGTGATGAAACAAATACTGAAAATCAGACCTAAAGCGCGTCGCGATCTTTCAGATTCGCGTGGCCCGCGCTTCAGGTCTTTGGTTTTTCGCACATCATGGTCGCAAAACCGCTGCACACTTTTGTGCGACATGCTTTAGCAGCAGCTCCTGAAGCGCTCGACGCAGGTGGCGATCACTTCCTCGGCCGGGCGTTTCCACCAGTTTTCGGCCGAAAAGATCTCCACCTCCTGCGCGCCGAAGAAACCGGCGGTCTCCACCATCCGTCTTATGCCTTTGAGGTCGATCACACCATCGCCCATCATGCCGCGGTCGAGCAGCATGTCCTTTGTCGGCACCAGCCAGTCGCAGATGTGATGGGCAAAGATGCGTTTCATGCGCCCGGCGCGGGCAATCTGGTTGGCAAGATCGGGGTCCCACCAGACATGATAGACATCGACAGCGACGCCGACATGCTCCCCGAGCTGCTCGCACATGTCGAGCGCCTGGCCGAGTGTATTCACGCAGGCACGGTCGGCGGCATACATTGGATGCAGCGGCTCGATAGCGAGCTTTACACCCGAGGCCTGCGCATGCGGCAGCACGGCGGCGATGCCGTCGAACACCATCTGCCGGGCTGCGACGATGTCCTTCGAACTGCCCGGCAGGCCGCCGACGACGAGCACGAGGCAATCGGCTGAAAATGCCGCCGCTTCGTCGATGGCACGCCTGTTGTCGTCGAGATTTTTCTGCCAGTCGGCATCGTTTGCCGCCGGGAAGAAGCCGCCGCGGCAAAGCCCGGTCAGCTTGATCCCGTTCGATTTGACGATACGCACCGCTTCATCGAGACCGACCTTGGCAACCTGGTCGCGCCAGGGCGCGATCGCGGTGATGCCGTGTTTCAGGCAGATATCGACGGCCTGCGCAAAGCCGCACTGTTCGCGGATCGTCGCCAGATTGATCGAAAGCCCTTCGACCTGCATGTCATTCTCCTCCCATCACCTCACTCCTCCCATCACCTCAGCGCTTCAGTTGACGCCGTGGACGGCGAGCACCTGGCGCATGCGGCTTGCGGCAAGTTCGGGATCTGCCAGAACCCGTGCCTTGTCGGCCAGGCGGAAGAGTTCGGCCAGATGCGTCAGCGAGCGGGTGCTCTGCTGGCCGCCGACCATGACGAAATGGTCCTGCAGGCCGTTGAGATAGGCGAGGAAGACGACGCCGGTCTTGTAGAAGCGGGTCGGCGCCTTGAAGATGTGGCGCGACAGCGGCACGGTCGGCTCCAGCAGATCGAAGAATTCATGGTTGCTCTTGCGGCCGAGCGCTTCTAGGGCTGCCGAGGCTGCCGGCGCGATCGCATCGAAAATGCCGAGCAGCGCGTCGGAATGGCCTTCTTCGTCGCCGGCAATCAGTTCGGCATAGTTGAAATCGTCGCCCGTATACATCCGCACGCCGTTCGGCAGCCGGCGGCGCATCGCCACTTCCTTCTCCTTGGAGAGCAGCGAGATCTTGATGCCGTCGACCTTGTCGGCATGGGCTTCGATCACCTCAAGGCAGGTGGACATGGCTTGGATATGATCACCATTGCCCCAATAACCCTCGAGCGCCGGATCGAACATTTCGCCGAGCCAATGGATGATGACGGGTTCCCTGACCTGGCGGAGGATGCGGTCATAGACGCTTACATAGTCGTCCGGTCCTTTGGCGGCGGCGGCAAGCGCCCGGCTCGCCATCAGGATGATGCGGCCGCCGGCCGCCTCCACCGTTTCGATCTGCTCCTCATAGGCTCTGAGGATCGTGTCGATAGTGACGTCAGGTCCCGGCGTCAGATGGTCGGTGCCGGCGCCGCAGGCGATCAGCGCGTCCTTGCGGCCGGCCGCCTCACTGAGCGCCCG
>NZ_JALBGX010000226.1:0-6393 GCF_023006465.1 Rhizobium sp. PRIMUS64
AGATTGAAGGGAGCGCCGCCGCCGCCGATGCGTCCGCGCACCATCACGAGCCCGGTCTCCGGTCCGCGCACCTGATGGGCCACAGGCTTTTGCGGCAGCGCATCGAAGACCGCCGTGAGTTCGCTGCGTTCCGCACGCGCCAGCAGATCGGCGGCGCGTTTGCGCCCGGATGCCGTCTGTGACGCAGCGTCTGTCCTGTCCGCTGGTATCATCGCCGCTTTCCTTAAAATGTCTATTGATATAGACAACCATACAAGATACATTTAGCTCTAAATCGATGTCGTGACAAGCGTGTGACATCTACAGCGCCGCGCGTCTTTTCAGACGCGCAAAGGACGCTGTAGCACTTTGAATTGCTGCATAATTCGATCCTGAAATCGGGATCGTTTTCAGGATCGAATTATGCAGAAGGCGAGAAATAGCGGGCAGGGGTGGAATGGCGGGATTGAAGCAGGTGCAAAGGCAAACCGGCGTGGCGCTGTGGCGCCAGATCGCCGATCGGATTCGCGAGGCGATCAGCAACGGAGCCTATGACGAAACGGGAATGGTACCGCCGGAAACCATGTTGGCGGTGCAATTCGGGGTCAACCGGCATACGGTGCGCAGTGCGCTGGCGGCGCTGTCGCAGGAGGGGATCGTCCGTGCGGTACAAGGTCGCGGCACGCTGATCGAACGCAAGGAGCGGCTGAATTTCCCGATCACAAGGCGCACGCGCTTTACCGCCGGCATCGGCGATCAGGCGCGTGAAATGCGCGGTCTTCTGCTCGATGAGGCGAAAGAGGAAGCGAATGCAGAGGTCGCCCGCTGGCTGGGCCTGAAGCCGGGAGAACAGGTGATCCGCCTGGAAACCTTGCGCCAGGCGGACAAGCGGCCGGTTTCAAGGGCGACGAGCTGGTTTCCGGCCGAACGCTTCGCCGGTATCGGCGAGGCCTACCGGGCGGGGGAATCGATCACCAAGGCTTTCGCCGAACTCGGCCTGCCGGATTATGTCCGGGCGACGACCGAGGTGACGGCCGCCCATGCAAGCGCAGCCGATATGGCCGACCTTGAACTCACTCCCGGTGCGATCCTTCTGATCGCCAAGGCAATGAATACCGATCTTGACGGCGTGCCGGTGCAATATTCGATCAGCCGTTTCGCGGCCGACCGGGTGCAGTTCACCATCGAGAACTGAGCGTCTTTCCCCGCCGAAGCGGGGAAAGGTCAGCTGAGATCAATGCGCGCCCGACATGTCGCCGAGCACTTCCTTCGAAGCGACGGTGGAATCCGCCTTCAGCTTGTAGACCATCGGCACGCCGGTCGCGAGGTTGAGGGCGAGCACGCCTTCCTTGTTCAGCTTGTCGAGCACCATCACCAGCGAGCGCAGCGAATTGCCGTGTGCGGCCACCAGCACCTTCTCGCCCCTGAGCACGCGCGGCAGGATCTCGGTGAGGTAGTAGGGCCAGACGCGGGCGCCGGTGTCGCGCAGGCTTTCGCCGCCGGGAGGCGGCACGTCATAGGAACGGCGCCAGATGTGCACCTGTTCCTCGCCCCATTTGGCGCGGGCATCGTCCTTGTTGAGGCCGGAGAGATCGCCATAGTCGCGCTCGTTCAGCGCCTGGTCGCGGATCGTCTGGAGATCGGGCTGGCCGACCTTGTCGAGGATGAGCTTCAGCGTGTGCTGCGCACGCACCAGCACCGAGGTATAGGCGACATCAAATTTGATCCCGTATTCGGCAAGCGCCGTACCGCCGGCATTGGCTTCCTGGATGCCGAGCGCCGTCAGATCGGGATCCTTCCAGCCGGTGAAGAGATTCTTCAGGTTCCAGTCACTCTGGCCGTGGCGAACGAGGACGAGGGTACCGCTCATGAATATGCCTCCGTAGTATCGTTATGAGGAAGAAAGCCCGAGCACATCGAGCATGGAATAGAGACCCGGCTTCTTGTCGTGCGCCCAGAGCGCCGCCTTGATGGCGCCGCGCGCAAAGATCGAGCGGTCGGCCGCGCTGTGCGACAAGGTGACGATTTCGCCTTCTCCGGCGAAAAGCACGGAATGCTCGCCGATGACGGAGCCGCCGCGCAGCGTCGCAAAACCGATCGTGCCGGCTTCACGGGCGCCGGTATGGCCGTCGCGCACCCGGACCGACTTCGAGGCCAGATCGATGCCGCGCCCCTTTGCCGCGGCCTCGCCGAAGAGAAGGGCGGTGCCGGAAGGCGCATCCACCTTGTGCTTGTGGTGCATTTCCAGGATCTCGATATCCCAGTCATCAGGGTCGAGCGCACGCGCCGCCTGCTCTGCGAGCACGCTGAGCAGATTGACCCCGAGGCTCATATTGCCTGATTTGACGATGCGGGCATGGCGGGCCGCCGCGGCGATCCTGGCGTTGTCATCGGGTAAACAGCCCGTCGTGCCGACGATATGGACGATGCGGGCCTGCGCGGCGAGACCTGAGAATTCCACCGTTGCAGCGGGCGAGGTGAAGTCGAGCACGCCTTCGGCATCGAGAAAGGCGTTGAGCGGATCGTCGCCGATGATGACGCCGGTCGGGCCGAGACCGGCGATCTCGCCGGCATCCTTGCCGACGAAGGGCGAACCGGCGCGCTCGACCGCGGCATGCACCGTCACGCCCTCGATGGAATGGATGAGCCGGATCAGCGTCTGCCCCATGCGTCCTGCTGCGCCAACCACCACCAGTTTCATCGCAGCATCGCTCATGTCAGTCTCACCAGGTCAGTTTGAATCGGAGGCCGAGGGCCTCTGCAGGTTGTTGAGGCGAGCGTAAAGACCGTCGCTGACCTTCGCAAGCGTCTCGTGATTGCCTTCTTCGACGACACGGCCTTGCTGCATGACGACGATCTTGTCGGCGCGCACCACGGTCGAGAGCCGATGGGCAATGACGACGACGGTGCGTCCGGTCATCGCTTCGTCGAGCGCCTTCTGCACGGCGGCTTCGGATTCGGTGTCGAGGGCGGAGGTCGCCTCGTCGAGAAGCAGGATCGGCGCATTGCGCACCAGGGCGCGTGCGATCGACAGGCGCTGGCGCTGGCCGCCCGAAAGCGTCACGCCGTTTTCGCCGACCGGTGTCTCGTAACCCTGTGGCTGTGCCGAGATGAAATCATGCGCATAGGCAAGCCTGGCCGCCTCTTCCACTTCGGCATCGGTCGCCTCCGGCCGGCCATAGCGGATATTGTCGCGGATCGTGCCCTCGAACAGGTAGGGTTGCTGCGAGACATAGGCGAGTTGCTGGCGCAGCGACTTCTTGGTGATGTGAGCGATGTCCTGCCCGTCGATCAGAATTTCGCCTTCGCGCGGATCGTAGAAACGCGGAATGAGGCTGATGACGGTGGATTTGCCGGCACCCGAGGGACCGACAAGTGCGGTGGTCGACCCGCCCTCGGCGATGAAGCTCACGCCGCTGAGGACGCTTTCGTTGCCATAGGCGAAGGAAACGTTGCGGAATTCGATCCTGGCCTGCGTCACCGTCAGCGGCCGGGCATCTGGCAGGTCGCGCTGGCGCGGCTCCATGTCGAGCAACTCGTAGATCATCCGCGCATTGACGACGGCGCGCTCCATCTGAACCTGCAGGCGGGCAAGCCGGCGGGCAGGGTCATAGGCAAGCAGCAGCGCGGTCACGAAGGAGAAGAAGGCGCCGGGTGGCACATTAAAGTAGATCGAGCGGTAGGCGGCATAGGCAAGCACGCTGGCAACGGCAAAGCCCGCGAAGCTCTCCGTCAGCGGAGAGGTGCGTTCGGAAAGCCGGGCAATCCGGTTCGCCCGGCTTTCGGCGCCCTTGATGAGTTTGTTGACCTTGCGCTCCAGTTCTTCTTCCATCGTGAAGGCTTTCACGATGGCGATGCCCTGGATCGTCTCCTGCATCGCGCCGAGGACATGGCTGTTCAGATGCACGGCCTCGCGGGTCGCCGAGCGCAGCCGCTTCGAAACATAGCGCAGCGCGTAAAGCAGCGGCGGCGCCATGATGAACACGGCAAGGCTGAGCAGCGGATCCTGCAGGATCATCACGGCGAGCAGCGAAACGAAGGTGAGCAGATCGCGTACCGTCGAGGTGATCGTCAGGTTGAGCACGTCGCGGATGCCGCTAACGTTCTGGCTCACCTGCGCGGCGATATGGGCCGAGCGCGCCTCGCTGAAGAAGCCGACCGAAAGCGTCATCAGATGCGCATAGAGCCGGCGCTGGTAGCGGGCGACGATATCGTTGCCGACCCTGGAAAGCGCCACCGCCTGGCCGTAGCTCGCAAAACCGCGTAGCACGAAGGCGATGAAGATCGAAAGACAGATGATCCAGACGACGTCGGCGCGGCGGTTAGCGAAGGCCTCGTCGATGATCGCCCGCATGATCCAGGCGGTAAACGCCGTCGAAAGCGCCACCACGATGAGGCAGGCAATCGCAAACACATAGCCCCAGAGATGGTCGCGGCCGTTTTCAGCGATGATGCGCTTCAGGATACCGGTTACGGTATCGCTGCTGACGCTCTGCGTTCTGCTTTCCGCCGCTTCCAAATAGGATTTCCTGTCTCGGACCAAGCGCCTCGCGAGGGCGACACGCACTTTTGCCGGGGTCTATAAAGAGTTGGGACCGGTTTGGCTAGAGCGCCGCGCGTCCGGATAGGACGCGCCAGGGACGCTCTATTTACTTTGCGCCGGGCTAGCGCCGCCAGCGGCGGCCTTCCGTCGAGACGCCGAAATTCGCCGGCATGCGCGCATAGGAGGAAAGCCCGGCAAGCGCTGCTAAGGGATGCGTCACCACATAGGTTGGGATGGTCCGGAGCAATGCCGTATGCGGCGCCTTGTCCTCGAAGGCCATGCGGAATTCCGGCTTTTTCAGCGCCGGGATGATTTTCTGCGAAATGCCGCCGGAGAGATAGACGCCGCCGCGCGCCATGAACACCATCGCCATGTCGCCTGCCACGCGGCCGAGATAGGTGGCAAACAGCGAGACGGTCTCTATGGCCGCCTTGTCGCTGCCGGCAAGCGCGTGAGAGGTGATATCGGCGGGATCCTTCATCGTCGGCTGGATGCCGTCGACAATGCAGATGGCATGGTAGAGGTTGACGAGGCCGCGGCCGCAGAGGATCTGCTCGGCCGAAACGCGGCCTTCGATCGTCTCGATATGTGGAAAGATGTCATAGTCGCGCTTGCTGCGCGGTCCGAGATCGACATGGCCGCCTTCGCCGGGAACAGGGATCCAGCTATGCTGGGCATGCACGAGCCCGCCGACGCCGAGGCCGGTGCCGGGTCCGAGCACGACGCGGGAGGCGATCATGTCGCCGGTAGCGTCGCCGATGCGTTCGCGGTTTTCATCCGAAAGAGCGGCGATTGCCAGCGCCTGCGCCTCGAAATCGTTGACGACGAGCACGTCCTCCATGCTGAGGCCTTCGATCATCGTCTTTGGCCGCACCACCCAGTCGCAATTGGTCAGCGGGATCTCGTCGTCGCTGATCGGACCGGCGACGGCGAGGATCGCCGAACGCGGCTGCACGGCCGTCTTGTCGAGCACGCCTTTCTGGATCGCTTCGTCGATCGTGGCGAAGTCCGCCGTGCGCACGTTCGGAAACTGCTTCGGCTCGGCATAGGCATCGGTCAGGATGGAAAAGCGGGCATTGGTGCCGCCGATATCGCCGATCAGGATCGGGAAAGGCAGCGGAGCGGTGCTGTTGTTCGGTTTTGGCATGGCCGGTTCCGTGCTGATCAGGCTTCGAGTGTGGGAAGAAGTTTTATAGCGGTCGCGTGGTTGAGCGCCATCGGAATATCATAGACGATCGCCAGCCGCATCAATGCCTTCACGTCGACATCGTGCGGCATCGGCGTCAAGGGGTCGACGAAGAAGATCAGGGCGTCGACCTCGCCGGTCGAAATCAGCGCGCCGATCTGCTGGTCGCCGCCGAGCGGCCCGCTTTTCAGCCTGGTGACGTCGAGATCGGGGGCGGCGTCGAGCACGCGTCCACCAGTCGTGCCGGTGGCGACGATCTTCCAGCGGGAGAGAATGTCCCTGTTGGCGCGGGCGAAATCCGCCATGTCGTCCTTCTTCTGGTCATGCGCAATCAATGCAAGGCATTTGCCGCCGGCCATCAACCCCTCCGCCCGAGCAATTCAATCGATTTGATGGCTTCTATACCAAGAGTTTGCGATTTGAAAGACAACGCACCCCGGGCCTTGCTCATTGTATCGCCGGCTTGTCGTTCGGAACCGGGCCGACATCGGGCAAAGCGTCGTCGGCGTCGGCGGCAGGTGCTGCTGCCGGCGCGGTGGTGAGCGCGCTGGCAGCGGAAGGTCCGCCATAGGTGGCGGCCTGCATCGAGGCGACGGAAGCAGCATCGAGCACGGCGGCACACGCCTTGGGCAGATCGGAAACCATCATCTCGCGCGGCGGTTTTGGCGGCTTGGCGCCGGGCTTC
>NZ_JALBGX010000227.1:0-5855 GCF_023006465.1 Rhizobium sp. PRIMUS64
GTGATGGCGCGCAGCGCGGCGCGCACGGGATCGGGGTGGCAGCCGCAACCACCGCAGACATGCGACCAGCGCGCGTCGACACGGTCGGAAAGATTGCCTGGCATGATGACCGCCAGAAAAGCGGGAACGCCGATATCCGTCGTCATGTCGAGCAGCAGCAGTTTCATGCCGGCGCGTGTGATCCGGTCGGTCATGACGTCGATAACCGCATCGCCGAAGGAGGCAGGGTCGACGCGGCTCTCCTTCAGGCGCTCCGGCGATTTCAGCTGGGTCAAGGCCCAGGCGTCGCGCTCCACCAGCTCGCAAAGTCCATGCAGGACCGCTTCGGAGGGCGTGTTGCCGGAGGCAAGCCCATCGCTCGACTGCTCGAAACCCGGCGGCCTCTCGCCGCGATGATCGAGACCGACGAGCCACCAGGGCACGAAGACACTGCTGCCGGAAAGGATGTCGAGCCCCGTGCACCAGGGAATAGGCTTGCTGCCGATCTCATCGGGCGCGCAGCGTGCGACATTGTCGAGATCGATCATCGCGGCCCGCTCCGCCCGCATGCTGTCGATCGTCGCCTGCGTCAGGTCGGCGGGGGCAATTTCGGCGATCCGCGTCTCGACTGCTTCCATCGCCGCCGAGGTCATGGCGGCATCATTATCGATACCCTTGCCCTGAAACACCGACAGCGTATGGCTGTTCGGCCTCGTTGCGAAGGCGACGGGGATGTTCAAGACATCGAGTGCAGTCAGCAGACCGACGCGCGTGATGCCGAATTCGCGCAGATGCGGCCTGACGGCTGCGAGGGTCTGAGCCGGCGTGACCGCGCGGTCATGATAATCGCTGACACCGGCCGATGATCGTTTAAGGTCACCGGCTAGCGTTTCAAGGTCGGTGAAAGCGGACATACCGATCTGTTCCTTAGCGGAACCTCAGCGCATGCGTCAGGCTCTCGAGCGCATTTGCGGAAACGTTGAGTTCGTCCTGCTTCAGGGCAGCCCTGGCGGCGGCAGAAAAGCGCAGAGACTGTGTCTGAGCTGCAGTGGTTTCAGCATTCGTCTTCATGTTCCATCTCCGATTGGTCAGGCAGCGCCTTGCTGCCGTTAACCATCAGAGGGAAACATTGCCTGCGTCATTTAAGCGTTACAGGCTTCGTTAAAAGGCGATGCAATCAGGGAAGACCGGCAAGATGCAGGCCCTTTATCAACGGTTCCGTATAGGCGGGATCGCGATCGGGGACGAAATGACGGATGTCCTCGCTGCGGAAATCCGGGAAGTTTTCCAATACCACCCTAGCGTAATTCCTGGCCTTGCTCGTATCGCCGGCCATGGCATGCGAGGCGGCGAGCAGACGGGCCGTTGCCTGCTTCGCCTTCACCGGTTCCAACGCCTCGATCGCCATTTCATATTCTTCGCGCATGAAGTGGATGCCGCCGAGGTTCCAGTAATAATAGTCCGGCGGCAGCGGATTGAGTTTGAAGGCCGCGCGGCTGAGCTCCAGCGCTCGATCGAAATCGCCATCATGAGAAAGCGCGTCAGCGAAATCGGCGAGGATGTCGGCGTCGTTGGGATTGAGATCCTGGGCCTGCTGGAAATATTCCAGGCTTTCGTCAAAGCGGCGGCGATAAAGCGCCACGAAGCCGAGCTCGCGGTAGGCCCGGCCGCTGTTCGGGTCGGACTGCTGCGCCTGCCGGGCAGCACCGTTCGCCTCGTCAAGCAGTTCCTTGTCCCGCATGCCGCGGATCAGCCATTCCATGCCGAGCGCGCGCGACATGCCAGCATGGGCGGCAGAGAAATGTTCGTAACGATTGAGCGAGGATTTGAACCATTTGCGCGCCTGGCGCAGATGCTGCAGATCGGTCTGGGCGATCAGCCGCTTGCCTTCCAGGTAGAGACGGTAGGCGGACGGCGGCGCCTCGCCGATCGGTATCGCCAGTTCGTGGCGCTCGATCGTGTCGGCGAGCGAGGAGACGATCCGCCGCGTCAGATGCGCGAAGGATTCGCTTATCTTCTGCATGACCAGCGGCAGTTCGATGGCCCAGATCACTTCCGAGGTCGTCGTCCGCGTCAGCCGGCAGGTCGCAAAGACATCCTCGTCGCGGCCCTGGATGGTGACATAGACCGCATAGTCAAAGCTGAGGTCGAGCGGACCGGGCACGGCCCGCGACGGATCGATCGAACGGCTGAGGATCTCCAGGCTCGTATGCGCAGCGATCACCTTGAAGCCGCGCTGCTGGCTGAGGCCGATGGTGACGTCTTCGAGAAGCGCCCTGCCGACGCGCTCCATCAGCGGATCGGTGAAGATACTTTCCGGCGGCAGAATGATGATGCGCGGCTGGCCGACCGTATTGACGGAAAGGTTAAGCGCCGACTGAGGATGTCCCGACGTCGCCTGTGCTGCCGGCACCAGGTTGAGTTCGCGGGCAAGAGCAGTGGTGCTTTCTTCCGGCTCGGTGTCGAAATCGTCCTTCAGCTGGCTCTTGCACTTCAGATAGGCCTGACGCGCCGCTGCCGGATCGTTCATCCTGACATAGGTGCGCATCAAGGCGCGATAGGCCGTCTCGCTGGCAGGGTCGAGTTCCAGCAGGCGCCTGGCAAGCGTGACCTGCTCTTCATCAGATCTGTCTTCTGATGTCTCGACCAGCCGGGTGAGATGGGCGGAGCGCAGTTCGTCGACGCGCTGGCGCTCGAAGGTCAGCCAGTCCTCGGCGCCCTGCGTCGGCGATTTGACGCCTTCGAGCAATTCGCCGTTCAGCAGGCCGCCGTCTTCGGGTGCGAGTGGCCCTTTCTGTTTCAGGATATGAACATCGACCTCCCAGCCATCGGCAAGGCCGATATGGGTTCGGGTCGCGGCAAGCAGCTGTGGAAGGCCGGCGGGAACGCTCTGCTCGATGCGCGCCAGTAGCTGGCGCAGGCTGCCGGCCCGTTTTTCCGGCAGTTCCGATTGCCAGAGCTGTCGCCTGACGGTTTCGCGGTCGAGTTCGAAATTGGGTTCGGCGGCGAGCATGGCGAGGAGAAAATAAGACTTCTCCGGCAAGGGGAGTTCCGTCCCCGCCGCCAGCAATCGCGGTCTTCCGAGCAGGCACAGCCTGTTCGTCAGCATCTGCCGGATGTCCATCGCATCTCGGTTCTCACCCCTGAAAGCCAAGGCGCACAAGCGCACCGGCCAATCCAAAGCATGTTAGAGCCATAAGAGGCCGGCGCATAGCGGTTTTGCTTTAAAAAGAAGAATTTTCAGCGAATATTTGCATATTCTCGCGCCACACGGGGAGGAAATGCTTGCCTACACTTTCGTGAGGATGCGGTTTGCGTGTCGTGGCGGCAGGTTATTTCCACTGCCGATGGTCCTTATCACCCGCTATTCCCAACCAAATCGCGGCCGCGTTAAAGGCCGAGCGCCTTGATGTGCTCGATCGAACGCCGGGCGAAGCGGCGCCAGTCGGCCGGATTGTCATGCTCGGTGACGATATGCTGAGCCTTTGTCTCGCGGAAGAGTGGTACGAATTTTTCCCAGTCGATGATGCCGTCGCCGGTCGCAGCCCAACCGTCTTCCGTCGTGGTGCCCTTCGGGCGAATTCGACGGTGGCCACGGGCGCTATGCCTATTACGACACGGTGCCCGATCTCGGCGTCATGATCGAACTGCTGGAATTCGACAGCGACAAAGAAGTCCAGCCGAAGCAGGCCTGAGGGGTCACAGCACCTGTGCAATCCGTTTCGGGCTGACCTCCGTCGCGGCCGCGGCTTCGACGAAATCGAGCCCGATATCCAGCACCGGGGCGCTGTGTGTCAGCCAGCCGACGGAAATGAGGTCGACACCGGAAGCAGCGATTGCGGCGGCCGTTATCGGCGTGACGCGCCCGGATGCTTCGGTGATGGCTCGGCCGGCGACGATAGCGACGGCTTCGCGCAGCTGATCGGGCGTCATATTGTCGAGCAGAACGGCGTCGACGCCGATGTCCATCGCTTCTTGCAGCTGATCGAGGGTGTCCACTTCGACCTCGATCTTCACCATATGGCCGACGCCTGCCCGCGCCCGGCGGATCGCTTCAGCGACCCCACCGGCGATGGCGACGTGATTGTCCTTGATCAGCACTGCGTCATAAAGCGCGAAACGGTGATTCATGCCGCCACCGGCTCGCACCGCATATTTCTCCAGCGCCCTGAGGCCCGGCGTCGTCTTGCGCGTGCAGGCGACGGAAGCCTTGGTACCCCTGATGGCGGCGGCGATCCCTGCCGTCACTGTGGCGATGCCTGAGAGATGGCCGAGGAAATTCAGCGCGGTGCGCTCGGCGCTCAGCAGGCCACGCGACGGGCCTTCGATGGTGGCGATCACATCGCCGGGTTTGACCGCGTCGCCATCCTGGAGATGGCGGCGCATGACGATCTCTGGATCGACGAGAGCGAAGGCGAGTTCGGCGGCATCGAGTCCGGCGATCACGCCCGGCTGACGGGCCGCCATCACCACCGTCGAGCGATGATGGCTAGGGATAACCGATGCCGAGGTGATGTCACCGGCAAGACCGAGATCTTCGAGCAGGGCGGCCCGCACCAAGGGTTCGACGATCAGGCGCGGAAGGGGAACGCGGCGCATCTCAGGCACTCCTTGCAAGGGCATAGGGCGGCGTCGCGCGGGCGATCTCCAGCGCTTGGGAAAGGTGCATCTGGCGCCGGTTGGCATTGGCGAGCTTCAGCGGAAAGTCGGTGCGGGCATGGGCACCGCGCGATTCCATTCGCAGGCTGGCAAAGACGGCGATCAGCAGCGCGACGATAGCCGGATCGGCGGCAGGGCCGTTGCCTTCGGCAAGCGGCAGCAGGGAGGCGATCGCGCCATGAATGGCGCCGGCATTGCGCAGCACGCCGAGATGGCGCGAGACGATCGGCCGCACGAATGACGCATCGGTCGGCGCCGGGAGACTCCCTCCGGAGATAGTGCCGGCACCACTTGCCGGAATGCCCGAAATGTCGCGTGCAGCCCGCATGCCCATGACAGCCGCCTCCAGCAGCGAATTGCTGGCAAGCCGGTTTGCGCCGTGCAGGCCGGTCGAGGCCGCCTCTCCGGCGACCCAGAGACCGGGAACCGAACTGCGGCCATTTGCATCCGTGGCCACGCCGCCCATGTGATAGTGAACGGCCGGGCGCACAGGAATGAGGTCTCTCGCCGGATCGATGCCGGCCTCGCCGCAAAGGCTCGAGATGACAGGAAAGCGAGCGGCAAAGCGGCTGCCGAGAGCATCGCGGGCATCGAGAAATACTCGTCCGCCGCGGGCGATTTCGGCGCTGATCGCCCGCGCCACCACGTCACGCGGTGCAAGCTCGGCCCCTGGAATGCGGGCCATGAACCGTTCGCCGCGTTCGTTGACGAGCAAAGCCCCCTCCCCGCGCACCGCCTCGCTGATGAGCGCCAGCGGCCTGCGGCGTGAATCGAGTGCGGTTGGATGGAACTGGACGAATTCCATATCGGCGAGCGCGGCACCGGCCCTTGCTGCGAGCGCGATCCCCTGGCCAAAATTGCCCATCGGATTGGTGGTCGCGTCGTAAAGCCCGCCAATGCCGCCGGTGGCGAGCACCACCCGTGAAGTGGGCAGAATGGCGGCGCCATTCGCGGTCGCGCAGAGCAGGCCGGCGACCTGCTCGCCATCCATCACAATCCGCCGCGCCTCGAAGCCTTCGAGCACTGATATAGCCGGCGTTTTCATCACCGCCTGGATCAGCGCGGCGATGATCGCCGCACCCGAGCCATCGCCTTCGGCATGGACGATGCGGCGGCGATTATGGGCCGCCTCCAGCCCGAGCGAGAGGTCTCCTGCGGTATTCCGGTCGAAACGCACGCCGGCTTGCTCCAGCGCGGCAATCGCTGCCGGCGCCTCG
>NZ_JALBGX010000228.1:0-5779 GCF_023006465.1 Rhizobium sp. PRIMUS64
CGTTCCGATCACCGCCGCTTCAAGTTCACAGCCGACAATGTTGCCATGCTGCTTAACCGTGACGTTCACAACCGTTTTCAATCCTCGAGCCGACAGGGCCTACACGGATCACGACCTTGGCGCCCGCCATAATCGAGCGTAAGGGCCATCAGTTCTCACTAGGTCAGCGTGCTTTCCCTCCTCAATGACCCGCCCCTTGTCCAGGACCACAATATTGTCCGCCCCACGAACGGTGCTCAACCGATGAGTGATGACTATGATGGTCTTCCCAGCGCGAGACAGATCCTCAACAACCCGCAGCACAAATTCTTCGGCTGCCGAGTCCAGAGAGGAGGTCGCTTCGTCAAGGATTAGAACGTCGGGATCCCGGTACAGGGCCCGAGCCAATGCGAGGCGCTGCTTCTCACCTCCGGAGAGGCGAACCCCGTTCTCGCCCAGATGGGCCTGGAACCGCCCGGGCCAGCGCTCGATGCACTCCCGCAGTCCTATTCGATCACAGATGCGTACGATCTTATCGAACTCCGGTTCGAACTCGCCCAGGGCGATGTTCTCGATCACGGAACCGGAGAAGACGTCTATCGATTGCGGTACTGCAGCCATGACCTTGTGCAGTGATGCGCTCGAGAAATCCTGGAGGGCATATTGGCCGATCCGAATGCATCCATCCTCAAGCTGGTAGACATTCTGCAGCAGAGCCGCAAGGGTGCTTTTGCCCGAGCCGCTCTCACCCACGACGGCCGTCAACTCTCCTTGGCGAAAGGAGACGCTTAGATCGCTGAAAACCTCCGCCTGCGCGCCATAGCGGAATGTGACGTTCTCCAGGCGAATATCTCCGAGATCGGTCTTCGTAGCATCGATGCCGCTGCTGCTTGCCGACTCCAGTTCAAAGATCTCGAAAAGTCTATCCGCCGCGATAAACGCGTCTTGAACGATCCGGTTGGTCTGGATCAGGCGGGCGACCGGCCGGGTGATATAGCCAAGCAACGTATAGCAGGACAGCAATTCGCCGGGCGTGACGGCCTGTTCGAGCGCAAGCGTGGTTCCAAACCACATCAGCACGATGGTGAACAGGACCGACAGCAACGTCGAGGCGTTGTCGCCGCAGATTGAGATCAGCCCGGAGCTGTAGACGGAATGCAGCATCTTTACGAAGCGGGTCTCCATTTTGAAGTTTGCGAAGCTCTCGACGCCGGAAGTCTTAATGGTGGAGACAGCTCCGAGTGATTCTACCAGTTGCGCCTCGAGTTTGGCGTCATTTTCCATGATGACTCGTTGGAGATTTCGATTCATCCGATTGATGGCCCAATATACCAGGATGTACATTGGAATGGCGAGCGCCACGATCAAAGCAATATTCCAGGAATAGATGAACATCATTCCGAACGAGAACAGTATCATTAAAATGTCAACAAACATGTTTATCGAAACGTCGTTCAGGAAGCTCCTGATTTTCACAGCGTCGTTCATGCGCGACACGATTTCTCCCATGCGCATGCTATCGAAGAACTTCTGGGGCAGGGCCAGGATGTGATTGTAATAGCCGAGGATCAAGCATACGTCGATCTTCTGCCCCGTCTGCAGGACGAGTCGGCCTCTTAGGAGGTTGATCAGGATCTGTATCGCTAGGATCAGCAGCATTGCGATGCTCATCAAGTTGAGCAGGTTGCGGTTTCCCGCTGGGATCACGTGATCAACGATCTTCTGAACGTAGATCGCCGTCGAGAGACTGAGGACGGTCGTCACAAGAGCGCCGACGAGAGCCTGCGCCATCACCGTGCGGTGTGGCGCGAGTAGGCGGGCGAATCGGGCGAGGGGCGACGTGGTCTCGTCTCGACGATTGAATGTGTCTGCCGGAACCAGCAAAACCAGAACGCCGGTCCATTGCTCCATGAATTCCTGATGCGGCACTTTGCAGATTTCGCCCAAGGCCGGGTCCATGACGATGACCCACTTGGCGTCGATCGCATGGACCACTACGAAATGGTGCAGGTCCTCCTTGACGACGTGCGGGATAGCGGGCTTGGGGATCTTGTACAGGCTGTCGAAGCCACCTTTGACGCCTTTCGCGATGAAGCCCAGCTTCTGCGCCGCTTCCGTGAGCCCCAGCACACTCGTACCGGAGCGGTCGGTCGACGCATACTGGCGGATGCGCGCCAATGGCAACTTGTAGCCATAGAAGGCTGCGACAGATGCGAGGCTGGCGGCGCCGCAATCCGTGATGTCACGCTGTTTGAACTTAATGGCCTTACTCGACATGGAGGCTCGCTGGCTGTTGGGACAATATTAGCGCCCCGCCAGCATCGGGTTGAGCCAATCGTCTGCCTCGTCGTAGAGCAGTTGCAGGAGAGTGCGATTGGCCAACAGAAAGCGAGCCCGCACGGTCATGCCTTTCTTCAGGTGGCCGATGGCCCCGCTTTTCAGCGCGAGTTCGCTGCGAGAGAGCGCGCACTGGACCTTGAAGACCGGGTTCCCGTCATGCAGAGTGAAGTCCTGCGCCACCTCGACCACCCTTGCTTTGATGACACCCCATTGGTTGTAGTTAAAGGCATCCACTTGGAGCCGCACCGGCTGACCAGGCTGCACAAAGCCAATGTCGTTGGGGGAGACGTAGATTTCCGCCACCAGATCGTCGTTCGGCGAGATCCAACCAACGGTTTGCCCGCTCTGCACGTAGCTTCCGTGCGCGAGGCCGGAGAACTGCTCGAGAGCACCCGATACTGGGGCGCGGATGCGGTGCAGGTCCCGTTCGTGCTCGAGCTGATGCAAGGTGGCCGTGAGTTCCTTTAAGCGCAGGTTAGCATCAAGGAGCTTCTGGTTCCAATCAGCGGTTTTGCGTCGCACGAGGATCTCGCCTTGGACCTCGATATTTTGGAGAGCGAAAGCCTTCTCGTCAACGGTCTTCGCCGGCGCCGCAGCAGCCGAGACAAGTCGCTTTGCGCGGTCGAGTTCCGCCGCGGCGTTACTGCGCGCATTTTGGTTCTCGCGCAGCAAGTTGAGAAAATGCACCCTTTCAGCCGTCGCGGATTCGGTTTGGAGGGGGGGCGAGACGCTGAGCCTTGCGCCGGAAGAAATCAGCGTTTGGAAGTCATGGGCAAGATCGCTCTTGGCATGAATGTCGGCTAAAACCCCGCTGAGCTTTTCCTCGATTACATGATCGTCAAAGGCGATTATTTCCTTCCCCTTAGCAACGACATCGTTCTCAAAGGCAAGGACACGGGAGATGCGTCCGGAGACGGGCGCTATCAGGGGCGTCTTCTCCACGATCGGGCGAATAGTACCGACACTCTGCATGGAGACCGGTATGGTAACGAGTGGCAGTGAGCCAAATGCCGCGGCGACGAAGAGCAAGATCGCCCTATAAATGCTCAAGGATCGTCCTGATCGTCGCGCCAGTATGCTTTCTGCGATGCAGCTGGCCGTTTCAGCAGAAAGGGGAACTGCTAGTCTGTAGTCACTAGGAGCCATCGAGAGCCAGCTCGCTTATCAACCAAACAAGTGTCCGTAACGTCGCAAAAACAAGTAAACCCAAAAATACCAACCTCCGGAGGTTTCAGCTGCTTCTTGAGGGGTTAATTCGGTTACACGATAGGCTGCCATGTTGTTCATCATTGGTGTCTCCGTTCAGAGCTGGATTGAGAAGATGCCAAGGTCCCCGTTGGGAGCTCCTAGCGGCGCGCAACAAAAAGGTTCAAGATTCGTGCCAATGCAGAAGGAGCGAAAAGCATCAGAAAACTGTTCTGTATGTTATTCAATGGCTGCCCTAGAGCGCCGAGACGTGCCAAACCGCACATCACGCTGTCGCAAGCACGACAAACCGAGTAGGGTTCTGAATGAACGTCCTGAACAGGATCGACAGCTCCAAAGTTCGGTGGCGACGGTACAGTTGAGACTCGGCGCTCAGTAAGCGCGCCCCCATCCGCGTAGCCCCCATCGAGTTTGCCGTCGATTTTTGTTGCTGCTGATTCACTCTGAAACCTGGTGAATTGTTGGTGGCCCTCCGCACGATAGTGGGCGCGGATGCGCCGCTTGGTGCCGCGGGCCGTCGCCTTGCGCTGTGGCGGCAAATAATAGGCCGTCGCTCGAAGCCGGAGTGCCCATGGATCGGTAACCCCGCCTGCGCCTCGACCACCCTGGCTAGCGCCCGGTCGTAGGCTTCGCTCTCGACATGCCACTGTCGAACACGGATTAACACCCACAAGGTGTGGGTGTCTGTGGCATCGGCCATCATGCGCAGGCCAAAGCTAGTCTCTTCTGCGAGGATGACGTTCATCGCAGGGCGCTCCTGTACGCAGATGACTGAATGCTTCGCAGAAGCCAGTCGCAGCATCCACGTCTGGACGTCGCCTTCGCAATCGAGCCGCCCGGAATCGTAACAGCCCGAGCTGGCGCGGCCAAGCTCGCGTAACCGGATGTCGAGGTGAGCTTGAGATTTGCCAGCTATCCTCCTGTCGCAACGGCCCCGCGAGACGATCGCTGTCGGCCACAGCCTGGGCCGGAACAAGTGCAGGTCTGAGATCGCCATAGCGTCGGGACCCGCCCAAGCATTGCCCAATAGGTCTCGTGTTTCTTTTCGCATCCGGTGGATCTTTTACTTGACACATCCGGCCATAGCATCTGCCAATAGGGACAAGGCCACGCCCTGGTAAACGTGAAATACGGCAGGATGCTAGGCCTTCAGGCCTACAGCCAGGTCTCGGATCGATACGGGTCGATCCGTCTGTCGTCCTCGTCGATCAGACGCTTGAGCCATTCCAGCGCCGCGATGGCGGACCCGATGTGCTGCATTGTTCCGGAATTCGAGCAGGCTCAGCAGCCTCGGCAACATGCGTGGATAATGAAATGCCGTAGGAGGAACGTGGCACCGCCTGGGCTCGCTGCTTAGGAACCGCCAGTCTCGTATTTGCGGACCAGAGCCGAAAGTATCGCCTGTTCGGCAATTTCGGCACCGCTCCGTCGAGGGCCTTGATCGCGGACCCGGCGATGCGAGCCAAAAGGCGCTCCTCGCTGGCCCCTTTTCAATTTCTTGGCGATCGAGGCGACGACCCTACGTTCCCATTCGCCACCATCTTGTGCACTTTGATCTGAACCCTTCAAACTGGACCAGTTTTGGTTAGAGTTTTCCGGTGCATTTTCCTGGCTGGGAAAGGGACCAGAAGACGATGAAAGCGTCGCAGTTTTCGGACGCTCAGAAGGCGTTCATTCTGAAGCAAGGTGATGAAGGCGTGTCGGTTGCTGAAATCTGCAGGAAGGCGGGGATCAGCCAGGCGACTTATTTCAACTGGAAGAAAAAATACGCGGGCATGCTGCCACCGGAGATGAAGAGGCTGAAACAGCTCGAGGACGAGAATTCGCGCCTGAAGAAGATCGTCGCGGATCTGACGCTGGACCGCGAGATGTTGCAGGATGTCATCCGCCGAAAGCTCTAAGGCCTGCTCGGAAGCGGGAGATGGTGAAAGGCATGTGCTGCGATTGGGCGATCTCGATCCGACGTGCTTGTGGAGCGTTGAACTTCGATCGATCAACTCACCACTATACCTCTCGCCGTGCTGATCAGGCCGGTCTGGAACGTCGTATTCGCGAGATCTGCGAGATCCGTGTGCGGTACGGCTATCGCCGCGTGCATGTGCTGTTGGAACGCGAGGGTTGGGGCACCAACATCAAGCGAACCTACCGCATTTACAGGGACTTGGGGCTACAGTTGCGGAACAAGACACCGAAGCGGGGGGTAAAAGCCAAGCTTCGCGAGGATCGGCACATGGCCGTCGGACCCAACGACGTC
>NZ_JALBGX010000229.1:0-5758 GCF_023006465.1 Rhizobium sp. PRIMUS64
CGGGAGCCGGCTCCGTGGACGGAGCAGGAGCGGCCGGTGCAGGGGTGGGTTCGGTGGAGGGGGCCGGAGCAGCCGGTGCAGGCGCAGGCTCGGAAGCGGAAGGAGCGGGCGCTGCCTGCGCCAGTTCCGTGACGCGGCCATCCGTGTATGGCTTGTAAGGCGAATGCGCGGCGACGTATTCGGCGGTCACATCTGCAAGATCCGGGCCGAAATCATAGGCGTTCTGGCCTTCCTTAAAGATCGAATAACCGTCGCCGCCGGCCCGCATGAAGTTGTTGGTCGCGACCTTGTAGGTCTTGGCCGGATCGATCGCAGCGAAATTGTCGCCGTCCTTCACCTGCACATCGCTGACACGGCTGCCGACGGGCTTCGACTGGTCGAAGGAGAATTTGAGGCCAGCGACCTGGGGGAAACGGCCGGCGCCCTGGTCGATCTGGCTGACGCCGTTTTCGAGCGCCTTGACGACGTTTGCGCCGGTCAGCTCAAACGTGGCGAGCGTGTTCTGGAACGGCAGGACGGTGATGACCTCGCCCTGGGTGACCTCGCCGCCATCGATTGAAGCACGCAGGCCGCCGCCGTTCTGAACGGCGATGGTGACGCCCTGATTCTTGGTGCGATCGAGCATGGCATCGGCCACCAGATTGCCCATCGAGCATTCCTTGACGCGGCAGACCTTGCGGTCGCCTTCGATCGGGCTTTCGGAAGAGCCGATCACCTTCTTGCGCAATTCCTCGATCGGCTTTGCCAGTTCGGCAATGCGGGTGATGACGGCCGGATCGGGCGTAAAGGTGGAATCGATCAGGATCGGATCGCCCTTGGCATCCTTGACGACGCCGCTATCGTCGAAATTGACGACAAGGTCGCCGAGATACTTGCTGTAGGAGGCGGCCTGGACGACCGGCACTTTATAGCCGCCGGGATTGTCGACCATCGTCGGGTAGGGGCCTTCGGCCTTGGGGTCGGTGTTGGAGAGCAGGCTGTGGGAATGGCCGCCGACGACGATATCGACATCCGGGATCTTGGCGATCAGGGCGAGATCGCGGGGATAACCGACATGGGTCAGCGCGATGATCTTGTTGACGCCCTGGCCCTTCAGATCCTGAACGGCTGAAGTAATGGCCTGGACGTCATCGGCGATCGTCACGTTCGGGCCGGGGGAGGAAAGCTCTGCCGTATCATTGGTGACGGCGCCGACGATGCCGATCTTCTGGCCGCCAACATCGAGCACCAGCGAGGGCTTGATACGGTCGCCGAGCTTGGAGGCGGCTGTCGCCTTGACATTCGCCGTTACGACGGGGAACTGCACCTTGTCGAGGAAGGTCGCAAGCCCGTCCTCGCTGTCGTCGAATTCATGATTGCCGACGGTCATGGCGTCGAACTTCATCAGGTTCAGGAATTCGGCTTCGGCCGCTCCCTTGTAGGTCGTGTAGAAGAGCGAGCCCTGGAAATTGTCGCCGGCATTGAGGAGGAGGACGTTCTTGCCCGATAGCGCCTGACGACGCTGGTCGATCGCGGTCTTCAGGCGGGCGGCGCCGCCGAAGCATTCCTTCTTGCCTTCCTCCTCTGCCGAGCAGGTGGAGTCGAACTTGTTGATCGATTCGATGCGTGAATGGAAATCGTTGATATGAAGAATATTGAGTTCGTAATCCGCAAAGGCGGCGCCCGCGCTCAGCGCCAGCATGGACGCGGTCAAAAGACCGAAGCTGAAAGACTTCGTCATCCCTGTTCTCCTGATTGAGGCGAAGGATCCCCCTTGATCCTCGCCGATCCCTTTCATCGTGCGCCGGGGCGGTTTCCCGGCGTGCGGATGTTCCATCAGACGATGCACAACCGCAAGAGAAAGCTGGGCCAGGCGAGGCGCTTTCCAAGGGGGCAGGGTAAAAAAGCCGGGTTGCTTATCCCCGGCATTCGCCGTCGGCGGCGTATCGGTAGAGTTCGTGCACGGCCTCTGCAATATTCGGGACCATGGCGAGCGCGATGATCAAGCAGAGAAGGGAAACAAGGCGATGAAAGCGCCGGCCGGCCCGATAGGCAAGGAGCGCGCCTGCACCATAGATCAGAATTGCCGGCACGGCGAAGATCAGCACCTGCAGCGGCCCGTCGCAATCGGGGGCGGCGATGCCCTGGGCACGATAGACGTTGACCGGCAAGGCGACCGCAACTGCCGCAAGCGGCATTGCGAGCAGCAGGATGAGATAAGAGGCGAAGGCCCGCATGGTGTGCTTAGAGCCTTTCCGGGTTAGATTGAAACATTCTGCCGGAGCAGGTTTTCGTCAGGCAAAGGCGATTGGCGAAGGGCATACCCTTGGTACGTCCGAGCCGATCGCCTCTGCCCTGGCGCCAAGATGCCCGGCCCTTCGGGTTGGCTGAAACGGGCCGGCTGATCGACCGGCCGGCTTGGCCGTAGAGCTTGGCTACGACGCGCCCGACCATCCGACTCCGTTTGAGCCAACAGAATGCTTAATCTAACCCGGAAAGGCTCTAGCCTATCGCCTCATTTTTCAGCCGCGGCGGGAAAGCGTGAACTGTGCGCCGGAATCGGAGGTGCAATTGAGCTGGCTCGGGTTGACGAGGGCGCAATTGACCTTGGACTGGGTCTTGCGCACCAGCGAGGTCATGTTGATCTCCACCAGGGTCGGTGAGGTATTGATATAGGTACCCGAGGCAAGAAGCTGGTTGCTGTCGGTCGTGCGGGTGGTGAAAGTACCGCCCTGGAAGGTGGAAACGATGCCGTTCGGATCGCTCCAGTTGCCTTCGACGCCGGTAGCGGCGGGCGCGGTTGCAACCGGCAGGCGGCGCGGCTCTGATGAAACGCAGGCGGCAAGAGCAGCCGCTGCACCGACAAGAACGAGACCAGTTCTGATTTTCATAAGGCTTCTCCCGGCGAATCGGCGCGGCGGACACCCGCCAAGTTCGGGCAAAAGATGGCGCGCGCCCGGCATGAAGGCAAGCCTTGGAAGGGCAGCGGGCGGCATTTAGACAGCCGGCGTTACAAAAATGCCCGCCTTGCGGCGGGCATTGTCAAAGCCGTACAGGCGATCTCAGCGAACGAGAATGTTCCTGAACTGCCACGGATCCTTGGTGTCGATATCCTCGGGGAAGAGGCCCGGACGGCCGTCGAGCGGGGTCCAGTCGGTGTAGTGGCCCTCGACCGGGCCGAGATAGGGCATCTGCACTTCGAGGCAGCGCTTGTAATCGATCTCGTCGGCTTCGACGATGCCGGCATTCGGGTTTTCCAGCGCCCAGACCATGCCGGCGAGGACGGCTGATGTGACCTGCAGGCCGGTGGCGTTCTGGTAGGGCGCGATGCGGCGGGTTTCTTCCAGCGACAGGCGCGAACCATACCAGTAGGCATTCTTCTCATGGCCGTAGAGCAGGACGCCGAGTTCGTCGATGCCGTCCTCCAGCTCGTCCTCATCGAGAACGTGGTGGACCGGCTGCGGCGTGCCGCCATTGCCGAACATCTCATGCAGCGAGAGCACGGCGTCGTTGGCCGGATGGTAGGCATAGTGGCAGGTCGGGCGGAAGGTCACTTCGCCGTCCTTGTCGCGGACCGTGAAAAAGTCGGCGATCGAGATCGACTCATTGTGGGTGACGAGGAAGCCATATTGCGGGCCGGGCGTCGGGCACCAGGTCCGCACGCGGGTGTTGGCGCCCGGCTGTTCCAGGTAGATCGCCGCCTTGTTGCCCTTCTTGTGCTTCTTGGCGTTCTTCGGCATCCATTCTTCATGCGTGCCCCAGCCGAGTTCGGCCGGCTGCAGGCCTTCAGAAATGAAGCCTTCGACCGACCAGGTGTTCCAGAAGACGTTGAGCGGCTTCGGATGCTTGGTACGCTGGGTATCGCGCTCGGCGATGTGGACGCCCTTGACGCCGAGCTTCTTCATCAGCTTTGCCCAGCCTTCGCGATCGTGCTGGTCCGGTTCCTCGAATTTGAGGCCGGTATCGTTGGCAAGGTTGACGAGCGCCTGCTTGACGAACCAGGAGACCATGCCCGGATTGGCGCCGCAGGTGGAGACGGCGGTGGCGCCGCCCGGGTTCTTCGCCTTTTCCTTGCGCATGGTTTCGCGCAGCGCATAGTTGGTGCGGTCGGCATTGCTCATGCCCTTGTCGAAATAGAAGCCGAGCCAGGGTTCGACGACGGTGTCGATATAGGGAACGTCGAGTTTGCGGCAGAGCTTGATGATGTCGAGCGAGGAGGTGTCGACCGAGAGGTTGACGCAGAAACCCTGGCCTTCGCCTTCCGTCAGCAGCGGCTTCAGCAGTTCCTTATAGTTGTCCTTGGTGACATATTCCTTGATATGGCGAACGCCGTGCTTCTTCAGGATCTCCATGTCGGAAGGCTCTTCGCGCGGGTCAATGACGACCATCCGGCTCTTGTCGAATTTGAAATGGCGCTCGATCAGGGGCAATGTGCCGCGGCCGATGGAGCCAAAGCCGATCATCACGATCGGACCGGTAATTTCGGCATATACCGGATAATTCTGTTCCGTCATTCTTTTCTCCTGTGGAAGGGGACGAAGGCGTTCAGCCAGAGAATTGTTTTGAAATTGCCGCAGAGAGTGCGAGGTGACCGGCTCTAACCATAAAACGACGTCACAATAAAGAGCATTGAGGGGGAAAGGCCAAATATCGAGCGGCGATAGAGGCCGGCGAAGCCGTCCTGGGATCGGCAGCCAGCATGGCTTGGCTTAACCGATGACGGTGCCCTGGTGGAAGAGCATGCGCCAATGCCCATCCTCTTCCAGCCGCCAGATGGAACTGCGCAGCGTTTGCCTTTCGCTTTCGTCGACATCCGTGTAAATGGCGCGATAGGTGACGAGCGCGATATGCTCGGCAAGTCTTTGGGTTTCGAAATGCTCGCCGCGTGACGTTCCCGTCCGATGCTCGGCCAAAAGAGCGGGCACGATCATATCGAAGGTATAGAGCCGTCCGGAACTGCCGATTTCCCGGAAATCGCGAGAGAGCAGCGCAGTCAGCATCTCCCGCGAGGCGCAAACCGATGGGTCGAAGAGTTTTTCCTCGAGTTCTTTCAGATGGGCGGCGAGATCATCCACAATCGGCTCCTGCAAATTCAGCGCTTCAGGATTTCCAGTCCTTCGACCGCCGTCGTCACGGCTAGCTCGGTGATTTCGTATTCGGCGACGCCGTGGATGGTGAAGGGATCGGTGGCGACATAGGCCTCGACCGCGGCGCGATCGCCGATTGCGAGGATGACACCGCCGGTGCGCGGCACCTTGCGGCCGGAGGCGAGAAACCAGCCCTTGGCATACCCCTCCTTCGCCCAGGCCATGTGCGGCTCCATGTGCCTGTCGGCTTCATCGTTGGATTTTACATAGGTGAGCGAGAGAATGAACATGGTCAGTTCCTGACGAGGTTTGCGCGGATCAGGCCGCGCAGCGAGTTGCCGATATAAAGCGTGCCGGCATCGAGATCGGCAAGCGCGAGGCGGCCGACGCGGGCCTGGCGCCGGCAGATGAGCTCGGTGCGCAGCACACCGGCGAGCAGGCCGCAGGAGATGGGCGGGGTGCGCAGGATGCCGGTTCCGTCGTCCAGGAAGATCGAGGTAATGGTACCCTCGCAGACTTCGCCGCGCTCGTTCAAAAGGATGACCTCATCGGCCTCATCAGGCCGATATTCGGCCCGCGCGGCCTCGTAGACGGCGCGGCGCGTGGTCTTGACGCGCAGCAGCCTGTCGGCGGAATTCAGACGGGTTTCGGCGAGGCGGGCGATCCAGGTCGTATCGGGCGCCAGCGGGAGG